>JAATFK010000029.1 GCA_015655225.1 Solirubrobacterales bacterium
CTCTCGGCCGACAAACAGCGGCTCGGCGACGACGTCTCCGAGGAGCAGCAGGACGCGATCCTCGCCGAGGTGCTGGAGCGGGCGATCACCGACGGCGAGCGAGCCGTGGCGCGGACGCCGGAGCAGCTCGCGGTGCTGCGCGAATCGGGCGTCGTCGACGCTGGCGGCCACGGCCTGGTGCTGATCCTGGCCGGCGTCGTCGCCGGGCTGCGCGGCGACGGCGCGGCGCTGCCGGAGATCGCCCACCGCGAGCCGCCGAAGCTGACCCGGCCCCACCACGAGGACAGCCGCTACCGCTACTGCACGAACTTCATCGTCTCCGGCACGGGGCTGAACGACCGCGCGGTGCTGCCGCGGCTGGAGGCGCTCGGCGACTCGGTCCTCGTCGTCGGCGACGAAGCGACGCTGAAGGTCCACGTCCACACCGACACGCCGGAGGCGGCGATGTCGCTCTTCGACGGGCTCGGCGAGGTCGCCAAGGTCGACATCGCCGACATGCGCCAGCAGGTGGCCGAACGCGACGCGCGGCTGGCGGAGGGCAGGAACGGGGCCGTGGCGGCCGGGCGGACCGGGGTGGTCGCGGTGGCGGCCGGCGAGGGGATGGCGCGGCTCTTCGCCGAGCTTGGCGCCGACGTCGTCGACGGTGGCGAGACGCTGAACCCCTCGACCTCCGAGGTGCTGGCCGGGATCCACGGCGCCGCGGCCGAGGAAGTCCTGGTGCTGCCGAGCTCCTCCAACGTGATCATGGCGGCGGAGCGCGCCTGCGAGCTGTCGGACAAGCCCGCCCGGGTGGTCCCGGCGACCTCGCAGCAGGCGAGCCTGCTGGCGCTGGTGGAGCTCGACCCGGCGGCTGCGCTCGACGTCAACGCGGCGCGGCTCGAGGAGGCGCTCGGCGACGTCGCCACCGGTGGGGTCGCCCCGGCGGCGCGTGACGACGCCCAGGGACGGTTCAAGCGCGGCGACGCGGTCGGCTTCGCCGAAGGCGAGATCGTCGCCTGGGGTGGCGCCGGGTCGACGCTGTTGGCGACGATCGAGGTGCTCGCCACAGACGCCGAGATCGTCACCGTGATCGGCGGCGACGGCGCCCCGATCCCGCTCGATGAGATCGACGCGCACGTCCCCGAGGGGGTCGAGCTGGAGAAGCACGAGGGGGGCCAGCCGAGCTGGTGGTGGCTGCTGGCGGCGCAGTAGCGGTGCGCGGCTTCGCCGGATCGGGCGAGCCGACCCGCGCCGAACTACGCGCCGCGCCGGTCCACTGGCCTCGCCCGAGCGTGCTCGAGGTGGGCGTCGAGGCGCTCGACGGGGTCGGGCCGAAGCTGGCCGAGGCGGCGCGTGCCGCGGGGATCGCGACCGTCGGTGACCTCCTCTACCGCTTCCCGCACTCCCATCGCGACCGCCAGATCCGCCTGCTCGAGGCGCTGCAGCCCGGCGAAACCGGGACGGTCCTCGTCACCGTGATGAGCAACCCGCCACGCCCCTTCCGCAAAGGCAAACTGACGATGGTCGGGGTGAAAGTCGCCGACGAGACGGGGAGCGTGAGGGCGACCTGGTTCAACCAGCCCTGGGTCTCCTCGAAGCTGGAAAAAGGCGCGACCGTGCTGTTGACCGGGAAACGCAGCCCGAAAGGGCTGGCGGTGCAGGAGTGGGAGATGGTCGGCACCGCCGACGAAGCCGACGAGGGCGGGGAGGAGCGCTTCGGCTCCTTCGTCCCCGTCCACCCGGCGACCGAGGACCTGGCGCCGAAGAAGATCCGCGAATGGGCCGAAGCGGCGGTGCCGCTGGCGCGCAACGCGATCGAGGGGCTGCCCGCGGCGGTCCAGGTGAAGCACCGCTTCGGCTCGGTCGGCGCGGCGATCCGGGCGGCGCACTTCCCTTCGTCCCCGGAGGAACTGGAGGAAGCGCGGCGGCGGCTCGGCTACGAAGAGCTGTTCCTCCACCAAGCCCTGCTGACGACGCGCAAAGCGAGCCACCGGCGCGCCCGGCCGGCGCCGCGCTTCGCCCGCCCCGGCGCCGTGGTCGAGCGCTGGCTCGCCGACCTGCCCTTCGCTCCGACCGACGATCAGCGCGCCGCGTTCGCCGACATCGACGCCGACGTCGACTCGGGCGAGCCGATGCAGCGTCTGTTGATGGGGGAGGTCGGCTCGGGCAAGACCGTGGTCGCCGTCTACGCGATGTTGCGGGCGCTCGAAGCGGGCCACCAGGCGGCGCTGATGGCGCCGACCGAGACGCTCGC
>JAATFK010000459.1 GCA_015655225.1 Solirubrobacterales bacterium
CGCGCTGCGCCTCGCGGGTGAAGTATGCGGTCGCGACATGATCAGGGTGATCGGAGCCCAAGAAGCTCTCGGTGTAGTCCTGCGTCGCGATCGTCGTCGGTGCGAAGGCTCTGATCATTGACGCGAGCGTGTCGATCAGACCCTGATAGTCATAGGTCGCCGAGCCGTCGACAGCGGTGAGGCTGGAGACGCCGGCCTCCCCCTCGAGCGGGTTGCCGCTCTCCCACAGCAGCTTGAGGCTGGTGTTGCCGTAGGTGTCGGAGCCGTCGCCGTTCGGGTAGCCGCCGTCGGGCAACCGCATGAACACGAGCGAGATGCCGGGCGCCCCGGCGAGCGTCTCGATCTCAATCTCATGGCCGTCGGCGGCCAGCGTCGAGGAGGTCCAGTCGTCGGCGACACCCGCCATCTGAGCATACGCCGCCTCGACGCCTGCCTCGCGAGCCCCCCAATACGACTCGCCTTCGCCGTTGTCGCCGGCAGTCAGGAAGACTGTGCGCACGCAGCGGTTGCTCGTGATGTCTGCCAGCAGCGCGGGGCTCTGAAACAGGAGCGTGTCGTCCTGGTGCGCGACGGTGTACAGCACCGGCGAGGTACACGGCGCGTCCGCAGCCGCCGCCGCCGGGAGCGGCAGCACCAGAAGCAGCGCGATGAAGAGCAACGCGCCCGCCAAGGCGCCGATGCAGCGGATGCCGACGCGCCTTCGAGGGACGTCGCCGCATCGTTGCGAGCGAATCTGGGGAACGTGTCCCGTAGCGGCGTCCAGCACGCTCTGCGGCCATCCTGGCTCCATGGGATCCACGATAGTATTCGGTAGAGCGCAGATTCCGGTATGGATCATTCGTTGATGGGCCGGATCGTCCGGCTCATCCCTCATTGCGATGACATCGCACGCGCCGAGAGGAGAGGGGTCGTAGCGGGCGCGACACCTACACGCGCGGCGAGGCCGCCTGCGACGCCACCGGGACGACGCGTCCCTCCGTCGTCGCACCGACGATCCCGTCATAGACGGCGGCCGTCTCGGCGACCATCCGGCCGACCTCGAACCGCGCGGCATGGCGCGCGCGTGCCGCGACGGCCATCTCAGCTCGGCGTACGGGATCGTCGAGCAACTCGACGACGGCATCCGCCAGCGCCCGCGGGTCGCCGGGCGACACCAGCCGGCCCGTCTCCGGCACGACGACGTCGGGCGTGCCGCCGACGGCCGTCGCAACCGTCGGAACACCGCAGGCGAGCGCCTCCAGGAGCCCGATCGCCAGCCCCTCCCACGAGGACGGCAGCACGAAGACGTCCGTCGCGAGCAGGTGACGCGACGAAGGCCCTTCGAAGGGGATAAACGCAAAGCGCGGCTCGACGTCGAGTCCGAGGGCGGCGGCCCGCGCCTCCAACTGCCGGCGCAGCGGCCCGTCCCCGATGACCGCAACGCGAGCGCTCGGGACGCGGGCTAGGATCGACGGAGCGGCGTCGATCAGAACGTCGATGCGCTTCTGCTCGCGCATCACCGCGATCGATGCGACGAGCGGCGAGCCGGCCGCAAACCGCGTCGTCTCGGGGTCCGGTGCGATCCCATCCGCACAGGCGGCGCAGCCGTTGTTGACGACCGCGAGCCGCTCGTCGCCGAGCCGGACCGCCAGCCCCTGGCGGCGTTCCTCGAGACAGACGCAGATGATGCGCTCAGCGAGCGGCGCGAGTGCCCGCTCGATCGTCGTGGCGACGATCCGGCGAGCGGCGCCGAAGTCGCCGACGAACGGAAAGCAGTGTGGGCTGTACACGACGGGCACCCCAAGGGCGCGTCCGACCATGCGCCCGATCACACCCGCCTTCGCCGAATGGCAGTGGAGCAGGTCGAAGCGCCCGGCCCGCAGGCGACCCGCGAGCTGCCGTGCGGAACGCGCGTCGCTTCGGGGGCTCCCATAGCCCCGTGCCCAGTCGAGGTGCGCAACCGGAACGCCGGCCGCAGCCGCTCGATCGTCCGCGATCGAGCGTCTCGGTCCGGCGAGCTCCGCCTCCCAGCCATGTGCTCGGAGCCCTCCGGCGAGCTGCGCGACGTTCTCCGCGACGCCCCCGTCGGGCGGCTCGAAGGCCAAGAGGACGCGATGCATGGCGGAAAGGCTAGTGGATGCGGGTGCGCCCCCCGCCTACGCGGCGAGTCGGAAGCGGCTCGCCGTGACGGCGGATCCGTACGAGGCCCGCACCCGGAACCGCCCAGTGACGAGGTTGGTCACCGTGACCGCGAAGGTGTGCGTGTGATGGACGCTGGGAAGCCGGCGCACCGGCACCCAGCCGGCATCGGTGCGCCGCTCGACGACGATCGACAGCTTCTGTCTCGCGACTCGGTCGAGCCGTCCCTCGATTGTCGCGCTACCGCGAACGGCCGAACTCTTCGTGGCCTCGCGACCGGACGTCCGCTGTCGTCTCGTGGCGGAGCTGTGCAGGTGCGATGCGATGTGCGTGATGATCACCTTGAAGGCGACGCCCTTCTTGCCGGAAGAGGCCGAGCCCTTCGTCGTCTTCTTCGCCGGCGCCGTCGTCTTGCCTCCCTTCGTCGGGGTGGTCGGGGTGGTCGGCTTGCTCGGCGCCGTCGGCTTGCTCGGCGCGGTCGGCTTGCTCGGCGCGGTCGGCTTGCTCGGCGCGGCGGGCGTGGTCGGCGTCGGTGCCGCGGTCGTGACCGGCGTGCACGAGGTCGCGCCCCGCAGGACCGCACCGCTGCTCGCGGCGAGGCTGACGCTCGACACCTGCGCGCCGTTCGAGTTGGTCATCGTCTGCGGCAGGGTGGCCTGGCGCGTCGACGAATCGGGCGGGTTGACGAGCACGGTTCCGCCGGTGAAGTCACGGCGCAGCAACCCGTTCCAGGTGGTGCGCGAGCCACACGCGGCACCGAGGTCGGCGTTGTACATCGACCACCAGTTGTCTGGCGTCATCGACTGCAGGCCGACGCCGTCGTTCCCGTCCGAGGTCAGCAGATATGCCGCCAGGTTGTACTCGCGGCCGACGGCGGAGTCGTCGAAACCATCGTAGATGACGTTCTTGCCGGCCGCGTGCACGCGGTCGACGAAGGACAGCAGCGCATTCAGCGACCAGTCACCGTTCCCGCCCGTGAGGCCGTCATCGTTGACCCCGCGCTCGAGGTTGATGAAGTCGGACGATGCGATCTCCTGCTGGACGGACGGATCAGCGTCGCGCGAATCCCCGCCCGCGTACCAGATCGAGTTGTGCACGATCTCCTTGGAGGAGGGGATCGCCGCGCGCAGCTCCTGCATGAAGGTAGCGAAGTAGCCCCGCCACGCTGCGTCCGTCATCGCCTTGCCGGTCCGCGGGTCGATCGGTGTGACTTCGTCGCCCTGACCGTTCCCGACGCGCATGTCGAGGTTGACGTCGTCCACCCAGATGCCCTTGTACCCCTTTGCGACCGACGCCTTCGCCGCGGAGATCCAGGCAGCTCGGTAAGCGGGGTTGCCGATGTCGCCCGCGAACTGTGGACAGGTGCCGCCGCTGCAGCCCCACGGGATGTAGAGGTTGTTGCCCTTGCTGTCCTTCAGGATCCAATCGGGATGGCTCTTGGCGGTCGATCCCGGGTAGATCGCGTACGAATCGTCATAGACCCAGCCGTTCGCGTACCAGGAGGTCTTCGAGTCGAAGTACGGGGTGAACACCTCCGTGCGCCAGAGGTTCGTCTGCGCCCAGCTCTTGAACGAGGCCGAGGGCTGGTTCGTGTAGCTGTCGAACGACGAATCGCTGCGCTTGACGAAGTTCACCTTGCCGGCATCGGATGCCATCGCGGCCGTGGCGCCCAAGAGCAGCGCGAGGACCAGTGCCACGGGACCAATCAGCGATCGGCGGAGGTTCAGGCTCATGGGTTCTCCTTCGGTAGCTGGGCCGCCTCAAAGAGACCCCTGGCTTTGCGTCCCCACCTCACGATGGGTTTGCCGTTGTCGAGAGAGCGAGATTGCCCTCGTTGCGTCTATCGGCGTCGTCGCCGGCGTCGATAGCGGCCGGCCGGTGAGTCTGGACGCCTATTCGATCGCGGCGACGCCGCGCTGCAGCCGACGCTCCCGGAGTACCTGGCGCACGACTGCCTCGGGTTCGCCCGCCGAGCCCCGGCGCACGGAGTGGACTGCCAGCAGATCGCGCGCGTCGAGCTCGTTCAGCGGCACCGGAAGCCATTTCGAGGCGCTCGCGGTCGGTTCGCCGGGCGCTCCCCACGATGCGATCCGCAAGCCGGCGGCGGTGACGCCGAGCGTGAACCAGAGATCCTCGCCGATCTGCGACCACCACGGCGGCTCGATGTCGAGGTCGCCGACGGCGTTCAGCGCTTCGAGCGCGGCGCGAGAGATCAGGTAGACGCCCCCATGCACCTTCGCGCCGTCGTAGGCAGCCGCCTGAGCACGCGCCAAGCGGCTCCGCACGACGCGACTCCAGCGCCGCTCGTGCTCGAGGACCCACCGATCATACGAGTAGTCCTCGCGCGACCCGTCCGCGCGGACGCCGACCGTGCCGAGCATGCCGATGCTGGGATCGGCGGCGAACGCCTCGACCGCGCGCTCCGTCAGCCCGGACCCGGTGAGCAGCGCGTCGGTGTCGAGCTTGCAGACGACGTCGAAGTCGTAGCGCTCGAGCGCCTCGCGGTAGCCGAGCGCCAGCGGCGGCGAGAGCCGCGGCGGCCCCCCAGTCGGCCAGCGGGCGTGGACGACGACGACGCCGGGATGCAGCTCCCGGACCTGCGGCCAGCGGACGTCGCTCGTCGCGTCCTCGACGACGAGCACGCGTGTCCCGTCGCCGTCGTAGACGTGGATGCTGTCGATCAGCTCGGAGAGATCGTCCAGCGTGCCGGGCCCACACAGCACGAGGTAGACGGCACGAACACGCTCGCGGGTCCGCGGGCGCGGAGGCGGCCCGTCGCGACGGGCCGCGTGCCACGCCACGCGCGCGGCGGGCGCTGCCCGCCGCTGACGCCGCAGCGCCGCCGCGACCTTCCCTGCCAGGGTGCTCTTGACCAGCAGGGTCCGCCGCGACACGTCGTGGTACTCAAGGTCGACGTCGGAGACTCTCATTCCAGGCCGATACTGGCGATCACCGAGACGTCATGCGCGCTGCTCACGAACTGGGCACCTCCGAAGGCTGTATTCCTCGCGTCCAAGCGAGATGGCGCGGACACGATCAGCGTCGGCAGGCTCGGGCCCGAGCTTGAGCATCGTCCAGCCAGGCGTGATTGTCCGCGCCGCTCGCAGAGGACGGCGAGGACGAAGAGCGGACCGTGCACCCTCCGTCGAGACGGGTTCCCGAGCGCGTCACCACCCGTGAGCTCCGGCCAGGCACTCCCGCAACGCATGACGGTGACCGCTTAAGGCTGCTTCCTTCCGGACCTGACCTGGTTCACGGGACGTCATCGCGCGGGACCTGGCCATCAACGCCTCCTGGTGGCACGCCGGCCTCGGAAGCCAGCGACCCTCGAAAGGGAATTCAGCCTTGCTAGAGCGGATTGCAAGTACAGGGCACCGCTAATTCCCCGCCTAGCACGGTCCG
>JAATFK010000705.1 GCA_015655225.1 Solirubrobacterales bacterium
CGCCGAGCCGGCGCAGCCCGCGGTGGACGCGAGCGCGCACGTTCGCCTCGCTCGTCGCGAAGCGCTCGGCCAGCTCCGCGTAGTCGCGCTCCTCCACTACGCGCGCCAGCACGGCGTCACGCTGGTCGGGCGGGAGGTCGGCGACGAGCCGCAGCGCGAGCGCGCCGTCGGCCTGCTCGCTGAGGCGCCGGTCGAGCTCGGCGTAGTCGTCGTCGGTGAGATCGAGCGTCCGCACCCCGAGCCGCTGGAGCGCGTCGTTGGCGGTCCGGGCGCGGCGGCGCGAGTCGATCAGCTTGTGGTTCGCGATCCCGAAGAGCCACGCGCGCACCGGGGCCTCGCCGGCGCGGAAGCGCGGCGCCGCCCGCAGCGCGGCGGCGAACACCTCCGCGGTCAGCTCGACCGCGACGTCGGTCGACCGCGTCCGCGCCCGCAGGTAGGCGAGGACCGCGGGCGCGTGGCGCTCGTAGACCGGGCCGAACGCGGCCGGGTCGCGGGCGGTGGCGGCCAGCAGGGCCTCGTCGGATTCACTCGCTCGCTCCATCTACCTGATGCCTCGCGCGAGCGGCGAAGCTGTGACCGCCGGCTCAGCCCTTCGGCGGCAGCGACCGCGCGTACGCGACGCCACGTCTGACCCACGGCTCGAGCTGGCGCTTCGTGCGCACGCCCTCGGCGGCGACCCGCAGCCAGCCGTCGACCGGGCGGCCGCGCATCTCGAAGGGGCTGGCGTGCGGCTTGGCGAGGAAGTCGTCGGTCGCCTCCGGGTCGACGCGAACCATCAGGCCGCCGCGGCCGCTGACGGCGATCGCCAGCCGTCCCGCGAGCATGAACGCGAGGCCGCCGAACATCCGCTGCTCGGTCACGGCCGCCTCCCCGGCGATCAGCTCGCGGATGCGGTTCACGAGGTCCTCGTCGTACGCCACACGTCGAATCATCGTGCGGGACGCGGGCGCGCGCAACGTCACGCACCGCGGAAGCGTTGGGCTCCTGGTAAGTTGATTCCTAGGAATGCAACTGACAGGAAGAGATCGATGACCGACACGATGCGAGCGATCGTGCTCGACGCCCCCGGACCGCCCGAGGCGCTTGCGCTGCGGGAGCTGCCGGTGCCCGTCGCGCGGCCCGGCTGGGTCCTGATCGAGGTGAAGGCGTTCGGGCTCAATCGCTCCGAGCTGCACACTCGCCTCGGCCTCGCCGAGGGCGTCACCTTCCCGCGCGTCCTCGGGATCGAGGCGACCGGCGTCGTCGCCGACTGCCCCGGCGGCGAGCTGGCGGTCGGCCAGCAGGTCGTCGCGATGATGGGCGGGATGGGGCGCACGTTCGACGGCGGCTACGCGGAGTTCACCTGCGTCCCGGTCGGCCAGGTGATCCCGTTCGACAGCGACCTCGACTGGAGCGTGCTCGGCGCCGTCCCCGAGATGCTGCAGACCGCCTACGGCTCGCTGACCGTCGGCCTCGACGTCCAGCCCGGCCAGGCGCTCCTCGTGCGCGGCGGGACCTCCTCGGTCGGGATGGCGACCGCGATCCTCGCCAAGCAGCGCGGCCTGACCGTCCTCTCGACCACCCGCAGCCCGGCGAAGGAGGGAGCGCTGCGCGCGATCGGCGTCGACCACGTCCTGATCGACGACGGCGACGTGGCGACCGCCGTCCGCGCGCTGCAGCCCGGCGGGGTCGACGTGGCGCTCGAGCTGGTCGGCACCCCGACCCTCCCGGACACGCTCCGCGCGACCCGCGTCCACGGCGTCGTCTGCTTCACCGGGATGCTCTCGAACGAGTGGATCGTCAGAGACTTCTACCCGACCGGCTACCTCCCCCGCGGCGTGCGCCTGACGGCCTACGGCGGCGACGCCGGCGACCTCCCCGCGACGGTGCTGCAGGGGTTCCTCGACGCGGTCGCGGCGGGCACCACGACCGTCCCGATCGACCACGTCTACGCCTTCGAGGAGATCGTCGCGGCGCACACAGCGATGGAGGCGGGGACCGCGAAGGGGAAGCTCGTCGTCGTCACCTGAGCGCTGTGAGCGGGCCTGGCGGCCGGCGCTATCGTGCGCCACGACCCCCGATCGAGGAGAGCCGATGTCCAGCAGCGCCGGACCCC
>JAATFK010000589.1 GCA_015655225.1 Solirubrobacterales bacterium
CGATCATCGCCGCCGCGGCCCCGTCGAGCGTCGTGCCGGGTCTCGCGTACGCGAAGTGCATCAGCGTCGTCGTGCCGCCGTGGGCGGCCGCCCGGGCGGTCGCCGCGGGATCGTCGAGGTAGACCGGGTGGACGTGCTCGTCGACCGCGCCCGGCAGCACGTAGGCGCCGTGAGCGTCGAGCCGGCGCAGCGCCGGCGCCCCGGCGAGGTCGCCGAGCGCCGCGACGCGGCCGTCGCGCACGCCGACGTCCTGGAGCCGCATGCCGCTCCCGGTGACGACGACGCCGCCGTGGACGACGAGGTCGAGGGGTCCGTCGGTCACGCGTGCGCTCCGTTGTCGGAGGCGTCGGGCAGGCGGTGCAGCGCCTGCTCGAAGCCGACGATCACCTCGGTGAGATGCTCCATCATGCGCTCCTCGGCGGCATCGGGATCGTGCGCTTCGAGGGCCGCGACGATCTCCTCGTGGTGGTGACAGCGGTGCTCCTCGTGCGCCGGGTCGGCGTCGTGGGAGAGGCGGCCGACGGCCTGGTGGGTGTCGGAGAAGAGCTGGAAGAGCGAGCCGATCACCTCGTTGTGCGAGGCGGCGCCGACGGCTGCGTGGAACGCCCAGCCGTGCTCCCAGTCGTCGTGGTCCTGCTGCTCCTGCTCGACCACGAGCCGCTTCAGCATCGCGAGGTCCTCGTCGGTCGCCCGCACGGCGGCCAGCCGGACGGCCTCGCGCTCCAGCCCGCGGCGCACGTAGAGGAAGTCGATCACCTCGCGCAGCGTCTGGGGATCGAGCGCCTGCTCGACCCGCAGGCCGCTGAGCGAGCGGGCGTGCCAGACGTCGAGCGCCTCCAGCTGCGCCGCGCCCTCGGGGCTGAGGACGCGCCCGCGGTTGCTGTTGCGTCTCGTGAGCCCGCGCCGGTCGAGGTCGCGCAGCAGGCGCCCGACCGTCGCCTCGCTGATGTCGTGGCTCTGGTTGCGCAGCTCGGCGCAGATATTGCCCGCGCCGATCGCCTCCGCGGTGTCCTGCAGCATCCGCAGGATCAAACGCTCGATCTCGCGCGCGCTGTCGGAAGCACGCTCGGGGATCGTGGTCATCTCGTCTCCTCTTCTCTTCGGCGCAGGTCCGACTGCCAGGGTGCCAAAAGACGCTCGGCGACGACGACGGCGGCGTAGAGCACGCAGCCCATCGCGGTGATCACGGTCAGGGCGGCGAATGCGCCGGCGAGGTCGAGCAGCCGCAGGCGCAGCAGCAGCCAGTCGCCGATCCCGCCCTGGCCGGCGCCGAAGTACTCGGCGACGAGCGCCGCGCTGACGCTGACGGCGGCGGTCGTGCGCAGCGCCGCGAACGTGTAGGGCAGCGCGGCGGGGATCCGTGCCTTGCGCAGGATCGCCCCGGGCGAGGCGCTCAGCGACTCCAGCACGTCGAGCTCGCCGGCCCGCAGCGAGCGCAGGCCGATCAGCGTGTTCGAGAAGACGGGAAAGAAGCAGACGACCGCCACGACCGCCATCACCGATCTGACGGAGAAGCCGAAGATCAGCACCGAGACCGGCGCGAACACGAGCAGCGGGATCGCGTTGGCGGAGATCGCGAGCGGCAGCAGCGCGTCGATCAGCGAGCGGCGGTTGCAGACGACGCAGGCGGTCGCGAACGCGAGGCCGCCGCCGATCGCGAAGCCGCCGAGCGCTCCCCACGCGGTCTTGAGGCCGCGCGCCAGCAGCGTCGAGCGGTAAGTCCCCAGCTGATGGACGAGGTCGTTCGGTCGCGCGACGATGTAGCGCGGGACGTGCAGCCCGTAGGACAGCAGCAGCCAGATCCCGATCAGGACGAGCAGCGGCACGAGCGCGACCAGGCTCGTGCGCGCGAGCCGCCGGCGGCGGCGCGCACGGCGCAGGGAGCGCGCCTGCGGGGTGACGCGTTCGACGGTGATGCTCATGTCGTCGCCTGCCGTCCGCGCAGGACGCGCCGCTCGCAGACGATCACGATCGCCGAGAGGACCAGGCCGAGGATCGCGCTCCCGAGCGCCGAGGCCCAGAGGAAGTAGGCGGAATCCGAGCTGTTGCCGAAATAGGAGAGCTGCAGCATCAGGACGCCGAGCCCCTTGTGCGAGGCACCGGTGAACTCCAGGATGATCCCGCCGACGATGCTCCAGGTCGCACCGATCCGCGCGCCGGCGAAGAAGTACGGCAGCGCCGCCGGCCAGTTGGCCTTGCGCAGCTGCTGGACGCGCGAGGCGGCGTAGGTCGCCATCAGCTCGGTCTTGCCGGCGTCGAGCGACTGGAGGCCCTTCGCGGTGTTGACGATCACGGGGAAGCACGTGACGTAGGCCGCCAGCACGACGCGGGCGACGAAGGCGTCGTGGATCATGATCGTCAGCAGCGGCGCGATCGCCACGATCGGCAGCATCGGGATCAGGATCAGGTACGGGGTGACGGCCTCGCCGAGCACCGGCACGAGCCACAGCAGCGACGCGACCACGGCGCCGAGCAGCAGCCCGCCGGCGAACCCGATCAGCGCCGTCTCCACCGTCGGCGGCGCGGCCGAGGCGATCGTGCCGGCGTGCCGGACGAGCGCCACGAAGATCTCGTGGGGCCGGGGGTACTGCACCGGCGAGAGCGAGCTGCCGGACAGCGCGCCGACGAGCAGCTCGATCCCCTCGACGACGGCCAGCAGCGCGATCGCGACGGTGAGCGGCAGCAGCACGATGCGCAGACGACGGGCCATCGCTCAGTCGATCCCTTCCATCGCGTCGAGCGCGATCCCGTCGTCGACCAGCTCGGCGGCGTCGACCGGCCGCGGCAGCCAGCCGGCGGCAACGAGGATCGCGGTCCAGCGGCCGAGCGCGGTGTGGTTCACCTGCGGCGTCGGGCACCAGAGGTCCTGGCCGCGGTAGGCGTCGATGACCGCGTAGATCTCCGCCTCAGGCCGCTGGGGGAAGTGGCGGGCGACGTGCTCGGTCAGCTCGCCGGTCGGCCGGTCCCGCATCCAGCGCTGCGCGCGGTAGAGGGCGCGCAACAGCGCGATCAGCTCCTCGCGGCGCTCGCCGACGCCCTCGGGCGTCGCGTAGTAGACGCTCCACGGAAGCGTGCCGAGGTCGTGCGGCCAGTACGCGACCTGGTGCAGGTCGGGGTCGAGCAGCGCGGGGCCGGCGTCGAGGTCGCCGATCTCCAGCAGGTCGCCGAAGCCCTCGCGGAACAGCGCGAGCGACTCGTCGACCGGCAGCTGCGGGATCATCCGCATCCGCTCGAGGCTGACGCCGCGCAGCCGCATCAGGTGGCGCAGCGCGAACCACGGGCTGGGGGCGCCGCCGGTCGCGTGGACGAACGTGCCGCCGTCGAGGACGTCCCAGTCGAAGGCCTCGCGCGGCTCGCGGGCGAACAGCAGCAGGTCGCACTGCTGGTTGACCTGCCCGAAGACGGTCAGCGGCGTGCCGCGGGCGTGCAGCTGCAGCGGCCGCCAGACGCCGCCGAGCACGACGTCGGCGTCGCCGCGCGCCATCACGTCCGCCAGCCCGGCGCGGTCGCTGCCGCCGTCGTAGGCGAGCGTGATCCCCTCGTCGGCGAAGAAGCCGAGCTGGTCGGCGAGGATCTGCGGCGTGTAGTACGCGGCGTCGGCGACGCCGATCATGCGGATCGTGGACGCGATCGTGCTCACAGCGTCTCCACCCCAGTCAGCGAGACGGTGTGGCCGCGCAGCGTCTCGCGGGCCTCGTTGGCCAGCTCGAAGTAGCGCGAGGACTCGCGCGTGTCGGGCGTGCGCGGGAACGGCAGGTCGATCTCGATGTCGCGCACGACGCGACCGGGCCGCGCCGTCATCACGAGCACGCGGTTGGAGAGGAAGACCGCCTCCGCGATCGAGTGCGTGACGAAGACGACGGTCGCCTCCGCGTCGGCGGCGATCCGCAGCAGCTCGAGGTTCATCTCCTCGCGCGTCATCTCGTCCAGCTGCCCGAACGGCTCGTCCATGAACAGGATCGCCGGGCGGAAGCTGAGCGCCCGCGCGATCGCGACGCGCTGCTGCATCCCGCCCGACAGCTCCCAGGGACGGCGGCCGGCGAACTCCTCCAGCCCGACCCGTTCGAGCGCCTCGTCGGCGATCGCCCGGCGCTCGCGGCGCGAGACGCCCTGCAGCTCGAGCGGCAGCTCGACGTTCTCGCGCACGCTGCGCCACTCGAACAGGTTCGACTGCTGGAAGACCATCCCGTAGGAGCGCGAGCGGCGCGCCTGCTGCGGCGTGCCGCCGTTGACGACGACCTCGCCGCCGCTCGCCGGCGTGAGGCCGGCGAAGATCCGCAGCAGCGTCGTCTTGCCGCAGCCGCTCGGCCCCAGCAGCGAGACGACCTCGCCGCGCGCGACCTCGAGGCTGGTGCGCTCCAGCGCCACGACGTCCCCGCCGGAGAACTCCTTGCGGACGTCGCGGCAGGCGAGCGCGGGGCCGCTGCCGACGGCGGCCCCGGGGCGCCGCTCGCGGCGCCTGATGTTGATCGTGCGCGCCATCGTCCTAGGCCTTCACCAGTCTGCCGTCCTGGAACACGAGGCCATCCGTTCTGAGGCTCGCGATCGCCTGCGACCAGATCTGGTGCGTGTAGGCGGCGCTGAGGTCCTGGTCCTTCTTGAGGACGCCGTATCTGCGGCAGAGCACGTACATCGACTGGAGGACCTTGGGATCCATGTAGCCGATCCCCTTGGTGAGGGTCGCGCCCTGGTAGACGAGCTGGTCGCGGATCACCTGCAGCTGTCTTCTCTGGTGGGCGAGGCTGACGGCGCCGTCGCCGGCCTTCTTGAAGACGATCTCCGAGGTCTCGTCGACGTTCTTGAAGGCGTAGTCCCAGCCGCGCATCGAGCCCTTCAGCAGCGCCACCAGCTTGGTCACCTCGGCCGGGTCCTTGAGGTGCTTCTCGCTCGTGTAGTAGCCATCCTCGAGGAAGTTGATGCCGTCGTCGCCGATCTTCCAGAACCAGAGGTCGTCCATCGAGACGCCCGACTCCTGCACCTGCAGCAGCTCGCTGTAGATGCCAGCGGAGGCCACGTCGACCTTTCTCTGGAGGAAGACCTGC
>JAATFK010000396.1 GCA_015655225.1 Solirubrobacterales bacterium
GCGCCGCGGAGCGCAGCGCCAGCCCGCGACGGGCCGGTCCCGGCAGCCGCACGGTCAGCGGCAGCGCGAGGCGGTCGATCCGGCGGATCGTGAAGCGCTCGCGGCCCTTCGTGCGCGAGGAGGTGGCGGTGGGCCGCGCGACCGGGACGGCGACGATGCCGGCGTAGTGGGAGCCGGCGGCGGCGTGCGCGGGGACGCGAACGCTGAAGGAGACGATCCGGGAGGCGTGTGGCGCGAGCGTCAGGCGGGCGCTCGCGAGGCGGACCCAGCGGCCGGTCGAGGCGAGCCTGCCGGTGCGGTAGTCGGCGCCGCCGGCGGCGGCGTTGGCGAGGTCGGAGGGGAGCAGCGCGAGCGTCAGCGTGCGCGCGCCGGTGTTGCCGACGCGGACGCTGCCGCGAACCGTCGCGCCGCCTCTCGCCTTCAGCAGCAGGTAGCTGTGCGGGCCGACGGCGGTCAGCGTGAAGCCGGCCGGCGTCGGCGGGGCGGCCGGCGCCCGCCGCGCCGACGCCACCGCCGGGACGGCGGCGAGCGTCAGCGCGGCCGCGAGCGCGAGGGCGGTGGGGCGGCGGGAGAACGGCATGAGAAGCCCTCGCGTCCCGGCTAGCCGGCCAGCGGCGCGGTCGTGAACGTGATCGTGCTGGTGTAAGCGCCGGCCGTGGCCTTGCCGGGGACGACGACCGCGAGGTCGTCGGCACCCTGCGCGAAGCTCCACTGGCCGATCCCTCTGCCGGCGGCCGCGGAGGCGACCTGGACGGCGCCGCCGGTCAGCTCCAGCGGACCGGACGCGATCGTCGGGCCGTCGGCGGTGCCGCCGTCGGGGTCGGTCGCGGCGCTCGGCGGCGTCAGCGTGATCGTGGAGCCGGCGGGCGCCGCGGCGCCGCCGATCTGCGGGGCGGAGGCGGAGGCGGTGACGTTGTAGCCGTCGCCGCTGCCGGTCGCGTCGTCGACCTGCCAGTTGCCGACGGCGGTTCTGACGGTCTGGTCGACGCCGGTGAGCGTCGCGCTGAAGGCCGTGATCGCCGGTGCGGCGACGGTCAGGGAGCCGCCGGCGATCGTCCAGTCGACGGCGGTCGTGTCGGCCTGGGAGGCGGCGGGGACGACGGCGGCGGCGGCGAGGCCGCAGGCGAGCGCGGCCACCGTGAGGCGACGGGCGCGCGGCCCGTTCGAGCGGTAGGGCATGGAGATCCTCGGGTCGTGGTGCTCGGGGGCGAGAGGCCCGCGAGGGGACCGGGCTGTGGTCCCTCTCCCGCATCGGTGGGTCCCAAACCGCGGGCGAGGGATTGCGAGCTTTCGGCGGCGTCCGGGCCGGTCGTGCGAGCTTCTGGCACGTCGGCGGTAGGTTTGCGCGGCTACCGTCGCGTGCTATGAGCCGGGTCGGGGTCGAGCTGCGCGGGGCGACGGTCGCGGACGCGCCCGCGCTCGCCGGCGTCCACGTGCGCGCGTGGCGGGAAGGCTACGCGGGGCTGGTCGATCCCGCGCTGATCGCGGCGGCGACGGTCGCGCGGCGCGAGCGCCAGTGGGCGCGGTGGCTCGGGACGGCGCCGCCGTGGCCGATCGTCACCGTCGTCGCCGTGGCGGCCGGAGGCGCGCTCGCCGGCTTCTGCTCGGTCGCGACGCCCGCCCGCGACCTCGACGACCCGCGCACGGCCGAGATCGCCGCCCTCTACGTCGACCCGCCGCGCTGGGGCGAGGGCGTCGGCTCGGCGCTGCTCGCGGCCGCGCTCGACGGCCTGCGCGCGGAGCGCTGGCCGGCGGTCACGCTGTGGGTGATCGAGGGCAACGCGCGCGCCGAGCGCGTCTACGTGCGTGCCGGCTTCCGCCCCGACGGCGCCCGCAGACGCGACCTCGGGGTCGCGCCGCCGGGCGTCGAGCTGCCGTGGCAGCGGCGGCTGCGGGTTGACCTCTAGCGCGGGGCTAGAAGCGCTCGCGCCGCACGGTCGCTCTCTTGCCTCTGATCTTCGTGCCGCGCAGCGCCTTGATCACGTCGTCGGCCATCAGGTCGGGCACCTCGACGAGCGAGAATCTGTCGGAGATCTCGATCGCGCCGATCTGGCGCCCGACGAGGCTCGACTCGCCGGTGATCGCGCCGACGAGGTCCTGCGGGCGGATCCCGGCGCCGCGC
>JAATFK010000585.1 GCA_015655225.1 Solirubrobacterales bacterium
GTCTCGCGGCGGCCTTCGTCACGGCCTTGCGCTTGACGGGCCACGTGACCTTGACCGCGCCGGTCGTCACGGTCACCTTCGTGTAGCCGACCACGGTGGCGGTCACCTTCACCTTGATCATCGCGCCGGCGTCGCCGCTCGTCACCTTGAGGGCCTTGCGCGTCGCGCCGTGGATCGGCTTGGCGTTGCGCAGCCACTGGTAGCTGAGCTTCACCGGCCCGGCGCTCCACTTGCCCGCGCTCACGGTCAGCGTGCCGCCGACCCGGTGCGCGCCGCTGAGGACCGGCTTGCCGGTGCTCGTCAGCGCGCCGGCGGCGACCGTCGTCGCGGCGGAGCCGACGGTGGTCGGCGCCTGACCGGTCGCGGCGACCGTCACCTGGACGCTCAGCTTCTTGCCCGCGTCCGCGGCCGGGATCTTGTAGCTCGTCCCGGTCGCGTTCGCGATCCGCGCCCCGCCGAGCAGCCACTGGTAGCTGACGGAGCCCGGCGCCGGGCTCCACGACCCGGCGCTCGCCGTCACTGTCGAGCCGACGCGCACCGCGCCCGACAGCGAGGGCGCCTTCGTCATCGCGAGCGCCGCCGGGGGGATCGTCACGGCCGGCGCGGTCGCCGAGGCGCCCTGGATGCCGGGCGCCATCGCGTGGACGACGACGCTGATCTGCTGCCCGGCGTCGGCCGCCGAGAGCGTGTAGGTGGCGAACGTCGCGCCGTCGATCGGCTGGCCGTCGCGCAGCCACTGATACCCGACCGTCGCCGGCGCCGGCGACCAGCTGCCGGCCGCGGCCGTCAACGTGCCGCCGACCGCGGCGCGGCCGCCGATCGTGGGGACGCCGGGCGCGAACGTCCCCGGCGCCACCTCGTAGGCGGCCGAGACGGCCGACTCGGCGCCGACGCCCGACGGGCTCTCGGTCACCTGGACGCTCAGCAGCTGGCCGGCGTCGGAGGGCGCGAGCGTGTAGCTGGAGCCGGTCGCGCCGCTGATCGGGGAGCCGTTCAGCAGCCACTGGTAGGACGGCGTCGCGGACGGCGTCCACGAGCCGGCGAGGGCGGAGACGGTCTGCAGGACCTGGACGGTCCCGGTCATCGTCGGCGTCCCGGTGACCGGCGGCGGCGTCGTGTCGCCTCCGTTCGGCGGCGTCGTCGTCGCGGCCGCGACCGTCACCGGCGCGGAGCTGGCGGCGTCGTCCGCGTAGCCGGTGCTGCTCTCGGTCACCTGGACGCTGATCGCCTGACCGGCGTCGCTCGACGTGAGCACGTAGCTCGCCGAGGTCGCGCCGGCGATCGGCTGGCCGGCGCGCAGCCACTGGTAGGCGCTCGTCCCCGCCGGTCTCCAGGTGCCCGGGTTGGCGTAGAGCGTCCCGCCGACCTGGGCCGGGCCGCTGACGGTCGGGGTGCCGGGCGTGAACTGGCCTCTGGCGAGCGTGACCGGCTGGGAGGTCGGCGAGAGCGTGGTGCCGTCGTCGGTCCCGGTGATCTGCACGGTGATCTGGTCGCCGACGTTGATCGCGCCGCCGGGCAGCAGCGACGGCGCCAGCTGGAGCGTCGGGCTGGTCGCGCCGAGGATCGGGATCCCGCCGTCGAACCACTGGTAGCTGTAGACGGTGGCGACCGGCGAGAACCCGCTCGTGTCCGCCGTCAGCGTGTCGCCGATCTGCGGCGTGCCGTCGATGAACGCGCCGGTGGTCGTGAAGTCGGCCTGCGGCGACCCGGTGCTCGCGAGCTGGCCGCTGTCGGCGAGGCTCTCGGCCGCGACCCAGTCGCTCGAGCGGGCGACGTCGGCGAGGCGCATCTCGTCCCAGTTCCAGTCGCCCCACTCGGTGCCGTCGGGCCGCGTCCCACCCGGCGTGGCCATGCCGATCGTGAACGGCAGGCTGCCCGGCTCGAGCGGCCCGCTGAACGGAACGGTGCAGGCCTCGGCGCCGTTGACGTAGAACCGCAGGTCGGTCCCGTCGTACGTCATCGTCAGGTCGTAGAAGTTCCAGCCGGACGCGGGATAGCTGACGGACGACGTGCAGGTCTGCTGCGTCGCGCTGGGTCTGTCGCCCTGGTAGGTCGCGGTCGAGGCGACGGTCGCGTCGGTGCCCGATTCGATCGTGGGCACCCAGTTGCCGCTCTCGGTCAGCAGCGAGAACTGCTCGCCGGGCTGGGTGCCGCCGGCCGAGTTGCGACCCCCGAGGACCAGCTCGCCCAGGCCGGACTCGGCCGCGTCGATCCCGACGGTCGTCGAGTAGGTGAACTGCGAGATCCCCTCGCCGAGCGCGCCGAACGAGGTGTCCGCCTGGTTGGCGGCCATCTCGGTCATCGAGGACGAGCCGTCCTCGCCCTGCTGCTGAAAGGCGACCGCGCCGCTGCCGCCACTGCCGTACGTGATCGCGCCGTCGGCTCTGTTGGCGGTCGAGTCGGCGACCGTCGTCGACCCGGTGGGATCGTCGAAGTGGTAGACGCCGAGGAAGTCGGAGTCCCACACGTTGGTCGCGGCGAGCGAGCTGGCCGGCGCGCCGTCGTAGTACATGTAGAGCGGCGGATCGGCCGGCGCGAGCGTCGGCACCTGCACCCAGATCGTGGAGACGCCGCCGGGATTCCAGCTCTCCACCTCGTAGGGCAGCGGCGTCGGATCGGCGCCGCGCGTGAACGTGAGGTTCGTCCGCGTCGCGTCGCCGTAGTCGAAGCTCGCCGGGAGCTGCACCTGCACCGGGAAGTCGCTCAGGTCGGAGCCGAGCGCGTCGGCGTGGAGCGTGACCGCGACGCGCTGCTGCGCCGACGGGACGGTCCACGCGCTCTGGCTGCCCGGCGTCGCCGAGCCCTCCGAGGTGGAGGGCGCGGAGGTGAAGGAATCGCGGTCCGCCGAGACGGTGAAGTACGCGGCGTCGCCCTGGTCGAGGTCGGTCACCAGGCAGCTGGTGGGCGTGAGCGTCTGGCAGCTGATCGCGGTCGGCGACTCGCCGCCCGCCGCGCTGCCCTCGTAGACCGAGTAGGAGGACGCGTGGTCGACGCCGCTCCAGCTGACGGCGACCGAGCTGTTGGAGATCGCCTCGGCCGTGACGCTGCTCGGCGGCGTCAGGTACGTGTAGGAGACCTCGGCGGACGGCAGCGACGGTCCGTCGCCGGTGATGGCCGAGACGTCGAAGTACTCGATCCCGCTCGGCAGGTTCGCGATCGTGCAGCTCGTCGCGCTGCTCGTTGAGCAGGTGACGGGCGTCGTGCTCTCGGCGCCAGAGGCGGTTCCCTCGTACACCTCGTACGAGCTGGCGCCGCTGACCGGCTGCCAGGAGATCGTCACCGAGTCGCCGCTGCCGGAGGCTCTGACGCCCGTCGGCGTGTCGACGCCTGCCGAGGAGCCGTACTCGATCACCTCGTTCTCCTGCGACTCGTACTCCGCCTCGATCCAGGAGCTGCTGCGCGCGACGTTCGCGATGCTGAGCTGGTCGAAGCCGTACGCGCTGGCGTCGCCCTGCGCGGGGTCGGAGTACTCGCCCAGGATGAACGGCGAGGTCGGGTTGGCGTTGACGGGCGCCGGCATCGTGTTGGTGGAGCGCAGGACGCCGTCGATGTAGACCGCCGCGGCGGTCCCGTTCAGCACCACGTCGACCGTGTGCCAGCCGACCGTGATCGGCGCCTGGCCGGCTCCGGGCGCCCCGCCCGTCGCGTTGTTCCCGCAGGTGCCGACGGTCGAGTAGACCGTGCCGTCGCCGTAGTAGACCGGGACGTAGATGCACTTGTTCGAGAGCGCCATGAAGATCGCGCCCGTGCCGCCGGCGCCCTGCTGCCAGCCCGGCGGGGTGACCGTCGCGGCGCCGTTGTGCTGGCCGAGGATCGCGGCCGCCGCGCCGCCGTTCGGGACCTGGTCGAGCGCGGACTGCGGGACGTAGACGGTCGTCGAGAGCGTCTGGACGCCTCTGTTGTCACCGACCGAGGAGGGCAGCGTGAGGTACGTGCCGCCGCTGCCGGCCGCCCCGCCGGAGACGCTGCCGCCGGTCTCGCCGCTGAGCTGGACGCCCTGGCCGGCGGTGGTCGCGCCGGCGTCGCCGAGGATCTCGTTGGAGAAGACGGAGCCGGTCGTGGCGCCGTTCGTCTGCAACGTCGCGCCGTCGGCGGCGCCGCCGAGCACGTCGTGGAAGGTCGTGCCGGTCGGCAGGCCGGGGTCGCCCGCGTCGGCCGCGGACGGGCCCTGCGGCGGCGCCGGGAGCGGGTTCGTGAGGGTCGGCGCGGTCACGCCGTCGAAGCTCGGGGCGAACTGGTTGACGACCTGGTAGCCGTTGCTCCAGGTGCCCGCCGCGTTCTGGCCGGCATAGGTCGCTCTGCCGCCGTAGTACAGCTCGAGATTGTTGAGCGGGACGTTGCCGACGAACTGCGGGAGGTCGACCCAGACGACGCTCGTGCCGCCCGGGTTCCAGGTGTCGACCTGGTAGGGCAGCTGGTTCGGCGCGCCGTTGCTGTCGGCCGCGAGCACGAACGCGAGGCCGTTGGGGTCCGCGTCGGCCGCGGTGTCGTCCGTGGAGTCGCCGGCGTAGTCGAAGTTGCGTGGCGTCAGGACGACCTTGACCGGGAAGTTCGTCAGCGTCTCGACGAGCGTCGCGTCGCCGACCTCGAGCGGCAGCCGGTAGGCCGAGCCAGGGAGCTGCCACGCCTGGCCGTCGGTGTTAGACGCGGAGGTGGCGCCCGAGGCCTCGTCCGAGGGCACCGAGGTGGCGCCGGCGCTGGTGGCCGCGACGGTGAAGTCGTAGGTCGTGTCGGTGTTCAGCCCGGTGACGAGGCAGCTGGTCGCGCTCAGCGCGACGCAGTCGACCGGGCTCGCGGACTCGCCCCCGCTGCTCGTCCCGTCGTAGACGGAGTAGGTGGTGCCCGAGGTCGCGTCGGCCGGCGCGGTCCAGCTCAGCTCCTCGGTCGAGCCGTCGTAGAACGGGGTCGCGGAGAGGGCCGTCGGGGCCTGCGCCCAGGCGTACTCGACGTCGCCGGACGGCGTCGAGGTCCCGCTGGAGGTGACCGCGGCGACCGTGAAGTAGTACTTGGTGGACGACGTCAGCCCGCTGATCTGCGCGGTCGGGTCGGTGACCGTCGCGACCGGGGTCGGGTCCTCGTTCCCGGCGGAGCTGCCCTGGTAGACGAGGTACTGGGTCGCGCCGGCGACCGGGTCCCAGGTGATCGTGGCGGTGCTGCCGGTCCCCGAGACGGTGACGCCCGCCGGCGTCGTGACGTCCTGGCGCGGCCCGTACGTGATCAGTCTGTTCGCCTGGGACGCGTACTCGGCCTGGATCCAGTCGACGCTGCGCGCGACGCTGGAGAACGTCAGCTGATCGAAGCCGAAGGCGGTGGAGCCCTGACCGGAGGTGGCGGCGCTCGAGTACTGGCCCATGATGAACGGGGAGGTCGGCGTCGTGTTGACCGGCTGGGGCATGGTGTTGGTGGAGGTCGCGACGCCGTCGATGTAGAGCGCCTCCGAGGTGCCGTTCAGCACCACGTCGACCGTGTGCCAGCCGGCGGTGACCGGCGTCTTGCCCGGGGTGATGCTGCCGCCGGTCGCGTTGCCGTTGGCGCCGCAGTCGCTGACCGTGCTGTAGGTCGTCCCGGGTCCGTAGTAGACGGGGACGTAGATGCAGGCGTTCGCGAGCGCCATGAAGATCGCGCCGGTGCCGCCGGAGCCCGGTGCGGTCCCGGGCGGCGTGACGGTCGCGGACGTGTAGTGCTGCCCGAGGACGCCGGCGGCCGGGTTGCCCGAGGCGGCGGCGGCGGTGAGCGCGGACTGCGGGACGTAGACGGTCGAGGAGAGCGTCTGGACGCCGCTGTTGTTGCCGACCGTCGAGGGGATCGTGACGTAGGTGCCCGTCTTGCCGGAGGTGCCGCCGGTCAGCTGCACCGCCTGGCCGGCGAGGATCGAGCCGCCGTCGCCGAGGATCTCGTTGGCGAAGGCGGCGCCGGTGGTGGCGCCGTCGGTCGCGAGCGTCGCCGTGTTGGCGCCGACCAGGTCGGGGAATGTCGTCCCCGTCGGCAGGCCGGGAGCCCCGGCGCCAGCGGTGGAGGGCGCCTGCGGCGGCGCCGGCAGGGGGCTCGGGAGCGTCGGCGCGGTCACGCCGCTGAAGCTCGGCGCGAACTCGTCCACGTCGGTGTAGCCGCTGCTCCACACGGACGTGGCCGACGAGGGGCCGTCGTAGGTGCCGCCGTCGCCGTAGTACAGCTCGAGCTCCTGGCCGCCGCTCGTCAGCGTCGGGACGTGGACCCAGAGGACGCTGGTGCCACCGGGGTTCCAGGTGTCGACCTGGTAGGAGAGCTGGGTGTCGGTGCCGTCGCCGCCGAGGACGAAGGCGAGGTTCGCGGGGGTCGCGTCGGCGGCGGTCCCGTCGCTCGCGTCACCCGCGTAGTCGAAGTTCTGCGGGGTGAGGACGACCTTCACCGGAAAGTCGGCGAGCGTGGTGTTGAGGCTCGCGTCGTTGATCGCGAGGTCCATCCGGTGCGGAGCGCCGGCGACCTGCCAGCTGGAGGTGGCGTCGGCCTTCGCCGGCGTCACCGAGGTGCCGGTCAGCGTCGCGACCGCGACGGCCACCACCGCGAGAGCAAGGACGACCGCGGCGAGCCGTGTCGCAACACGGCGTAGACCATTCTTCCGCATCCGGGGACGTTCCTTGTCTCGTAGAGGTTGAGCGCAGCTCGACGCAGCCCTCCTGAGGGGCCCCGACGGCCGACGCGCCAGCCAGTAAAGAGACAGATGAGGCACACACTGTGAAGAGCGTGTAGACGAGGTGTGACACTTTGTGACCGGGCAAGCGGTGTAACGGTGACTGCCGCGTGGCGGAGCTGGCAGCGCCCGGCGTGGCCCTCCCCGCTACGGTGGGCCGATGTCGGAGATCTATCTGCGCCAGGGCGACGAGTTCTCGCGCCTGGCGGCTCAGCACTACGAGGCCGAGTCGCTGCTGCAGGCGCTGCTCGGCGAGCATCCGGAGCTGATGAGCGGCGGCAACGAGACGGAGGAGGGGCGCGGCTGGGTGTTGATCCAGCGCGAGGCGCCGATCTCCTCCGAGGCCGACGGCAGCGGGCGCTGGCGTCTCGATCACCTCTTCCTCGACAGCGAGGGCATCCCGACGCTCGTCGAGGTCAAGCGCAGCTCCGACACGCGGATCCGTCGCGAGGTCGTCGGTCAGATGCTCGACTACGCCGCGAACGCGAGCGCCCTCTGGCAGGTCGAGCACCTGCGCGAGCGCTTCGCCGCGACCTGCGCGGAGCAGGACGAGGATCCGGACGCGAGAATCCGTGCCGTCTTCCCGCACTACGAGAGCGCGGACGCGTACTGGGAGCGGGTCCGGGCGAACCTCCAGGCCGAGCGGCTGCGGCTCGTCTTCGTCGCCGACGAGATCCCCCCGGAGCTGCGCCGCATCGTGGAGTTCCTGAACGACCAGATGCAGCAGACCGAGGTGATCGCGATCGAGGTCAAGCAGTACGTCGGCGAGAGCCGTCAGATCTTCGTCCCCCAGGTCCTCGGCCGCACGCAGGCGGCGGCGAGAGCGAAGGGGCGCGCCGCCGCCCGCCGCTGGGACCTCGACTCCGTCGCGGGCGAGCTGGACCGCCGCCACGAACCGCCGCTCGGCGAGATCGTGAGGCGGATCCACGCGTGGGCGAGAGCGCGCGGGCTCAGCACGGGCTTCGGCAGCGGCAGCAAGGACGGCTCGTTCCAGGCCGGACTCGACGACGGCACCCACTACCTCTGGCCCTTCACCGTCTACACCTACGGGCGCGTCGAGATTCCCTTCCTCTACATCGCCCGGCGCCCTCCGTTCGACGACCCGGCCCTGCGCACGCAGCTCGTTCAGCGACTCAACGAGCTGCCCGGCGTCGACCTCGACACGGGATCGATCGACCAGCGTCCGTCGATCGATCTCGGAGCGCTGTCCGAGCCCGCGTCGCTGCGCACGTTCCTCGAGACGATGGAATGGGCGCTCGAGCAGGCGCGCGCGGAGATCAGGCCACGAACCCTCTGATCAGTTCGTCGAGCCACGGGTACAGCTCCTCGGCCGGCGTGCCGAGGCGGGACTTCAGCTCGCGCGTGCCCTCGTCGGCCAGCACCTCGAGCGCGCCGTCGGCGATGCCGTCGTAGGCCTGCGCGACGACGCTCGCGGTGCTGACCTTCGGCACGTCCCAGCGGATCGACATCGGCGTGTCGATCATGCCGACGAGGAGGCCGATCACCTGCGTGCCCTGGCCCTGCAGCTGCACCCGCAGCGCGTTGGTCGCCGACCACGTCGCCGCCTTCGACGCCGCGTAGCCGGTCGGCACGTTGACCCAGGCCGCCGAGGAGAGGATGTTCAGGAGCGTCCCGCCGCCGTTCGCCGCGAGCACCGGAGCGAACGCGTTCGCGACTCTCAGCGTGCCGAAGAAGTTCGTCTCGAAGATCTGGCGGAGCTGGTCCTCCGGCCCCGCGATCGAGTCGCCGGCCGGCGCGATCGCCGCGTTGTTGATCACCAGGTCCACGTCGGGCGCGGTCGCGACCGCGGCGGCGACGGCGGCCGCGTCCGTGATGTCGAGCGGCAGCGGCCGGACGCGCTCGTCGTCCCAGCCTCTCGGCGTGCGCGCCGCCGCGTAGATCCTGCTGGCTCCGCGTGCGAGCCCGTCCACCACGAACTGCTCGCCGAGCGCGCCGTTGGCGCCCGTCACGAGGACCGTTCGACCGTCGAGTGACTGGCTCATCTATGCTCCTTCAGATCAAGTGGGGACCTTCCCCAAAAGAGTATGTGGGGATTCTCCCCGCTTGTCAAGGAGGGACGCCGTGACCGCTGCACGAGA
>JAATFK010000101.1 GCA_015655225.1 Solirubrobacterales bacterium
ACGATGCTGGCCAGCTGCGTCACCGTGTAGGGCTCCATGCGCGCCTGGATGCCGAAGCGGTCGCGCAGCGGTGTCGTCAGCAGGCCCGCGCGGGTGGTCGCGCCGCACAGCGTGCACTGCGGCAGCTCGAGCGTCACGACCCGCGCGCCCGCCCCCTGGCCGACGGTGATCGGCAGGCGGTGGTCCTCCATCGCCGGGTAGAAGGTCTCCTCCAGCGTGCGCGCGAGCCGGTGGATCTCATCGACGAAGAAGACGCTGCGAGGCTCCAACGCAGTCAGAAACGCCGCGATGTCTCCCTTGCGCTCGAGCGCCGGCCCGGCGGTCTGCACGAACGGGGCGCCCAGCTCGGCGGCGACGATCTGCGCGAGCGACGTCTTGCCGAGGCCGGGCGGGCCGGCGAGCAGGACGTGGTCGAGCGCGTCGCCGCGGCCGAGCGCCGCCGCGATCGAGACCGCCAGCTGCTCGCGGACCGCCTCCTGCCCGACGAAGTCGTCGAGCCGGCGGGGCCGCAGCGAGCGGTCGTCGCCGTCGTCCTCCGGCAGCTCGCCGGGCGTCTGGATGCGCGCGGCGGTCATCGCCGCGAGGCCCGCAGCGCGTGGGCGATCAGCTGCTCGGCGGTGCCGTCGGGCGCGCCGTCGAGGAGGGAGTCGACCTCCTGCGGGGTGAAGCCGAGACCGACGAGGGCGGCACGGGCGAGCGAACGGGGGTCGTCGCCGACCTGAGCGCCGCCGGGGACCGCGACCGCGTCGTCGGGCAGCGAGACGCCGGCCTTCTCGCGCAGCTCGACGATGATCCGCTCGGCCGTGCGTCTGCCGATCCCGGGGACCGCCTGGAAGCTGGCGACGTCGCCGCCGGCGAGCGCGCCCAGCAGCTCCCGGGGCGATCCCCCGGAGAGGACCGCGAGCGCGACCTTCGGGCCGACCGACTGGACGCCGAGCAGCATCAGGAAGAGGTCGCGCTCCTCCTCGGTCGCGAAGCCGTAGAGCTGGAGCGCGTCGTCGCGGACGATCAGGTGGCTGTGGAGCGTGACCGGCTTGCCGACCGCCGGGACGTGGCTCATCGTCTCGCTGGAGACCGACAGCCGGTAGCCGACCCCGTTGACGTCGACGACGACCTCGCCGCCGCTCTGCCCGGCCGGCCGGCGGCCGGCGACCTCGCCCCGCACGAGCGCGATCACGCGCTCACCAGGGCGGCCGCGAGCGGCGCGCGGTTGGCGTGGCAGATCGCGACCGCGAGCGCGTCGGCGGCGTGGTCCGGGCGCGGCGGCTCTGGCAGCGACAGCAGCCGCTGGACCATCCCCTGCACTTGCGCCTTGTCGGCGCGGCCGCTTCCGCAGACGGCCGACTTGACCTGCTGGGGCGTGTAGGAGGAGCACGGGATCTGATGCTGCCCGGCGGCCAGCAGCACGACGCCGCGGGCCTGGCCGACGGCGAAGGCGGACCGCGCGTTGACGCCGAAGTAGAGGTCCTCGACCGCGACCGCGACCGGCGCGTGCTCGCCGATCAGCTCGACGACGCGCTCGTGGATCAGGGCGAGGCGGCGTTCGAGCGGGAGGCCGGCGGCCGTCTCGATCACGCCGCCGTCGAGGGCGACGACGCGCCCACGGCGCTGGGCGACGACGCCGTAGCCCGTGTTGGCGGTGCCCGGGTCGATGCCGAGGACGATCATGTGTTCGTATTCTGCGCCCGCGGTCGGACGCCTGCCCACGACGGGCCGCCGCTCAGCCGGCGAGCCGCTCCATCACGTCCGCGTCGACGTCGAAGTTCGCGTGCACGTCGCCGACGTCGTCGTTGTCCTCCAGCGCGTCGATCAGGCGCAGCAGTCTCGCGGCCTGCTCCTCCTCGACCGGGACGCGCGTCTTCGGGCGCTGCGACACGTCGGCCGCCTGCACCTCGATGCCGGCCTCCTCGAGCGCCTCGCGCACGGGCCGCAGGTCGTGCGGCGTCGTGAGGATCTCGAAGACGTCGTCGTCCTGCTGGATGTCCTCCGCGCCGGCGTCGATCGCGACCATCAGGTCGTCCTCGTCCCAGCGCTCGGCGTCGACCACGATCACGCCCTGCTTGACGAACAGGTAGGCGACCGAGCCGGGCTCGCCGAGGCTGCCGCCGTGCTTCGAGAGCAGGTGACGCACGTCGGCGCCGGTGCGGTTGCGGTTGTCGGTCACCGCCTCGATCAGGAGCGCGACGCCGCCGGGGCCGTAGCCCTCGTACATGATCGTCTCGATCGCGCTCGCGTCGGCGCCGGCGCCACTGCCTCTCGCGATCGCGCGCTCGATGTTGTCCTTCGGCATCGAGGCGTCTCTCGCCTTCTGCACCGCGTTGAACAGCGAGGCGTTCATGTTCGGGTCCCCGCCGCCCTCGCGCGCGGCGACCGTGATCGCCCGCGCCAGCTTCGTGAAGGCCGCGCCGCGTCTCGTGTCGACGATCGCCTTCTTGTGTCTGATGCTCGCCCACTTGGAATGTCCTGACATACGACTGATTGTATGTGGCGCGCCCACCCGCGGCGATCTCTCCTGCTTTCCGATGCGACGCGCGCGCCCACTCCCCCTTCTCGTCGTCCTGCTGGCGCTCGCCGGCTGCGGCGGCGGCTCCCCCGCGCCGGCCACGACCGCCGCGCCGTCCGCCCCACCGGCCGCCGTCACGGTCGCCCTCAGCGGGATCGCGTTCGTCCCCGCGCAGGTGACGGTCCACGTCGGTCAGAGCGTCACCTGGACCGACGAGGACACCGTCACCCACGACGTGCGCTCGACCAGCGGCGAGGTGATCCGCTCGCCGCTGCTGCACAGAGGCGCGACCTTCTCCTTCACGCCCACGAGAGCCGGCACGATCGCCTACGTCTGCACGATCCACCCCGGCATGGCCGGGACGATCGTCGTGACGCCCTAGCCCTCAGCCCCCGAGCGCCTCCGGGTGCGCGCGGTGCCAGTCGACCGTGCGGCGCAGCCCCTCGTCGAGCCCGACGAACGGCTCCCAGCCGGTCAGCGCGCGCAGCTTGCCGGTGTCGACCCACTGGCGGTCGATCTCGCCGGCGCCCGCTCCGCTCCCCGGCACGCCGCGAACGTCGGGCCTCACGTCGGTCCCGGCGATCGCGCAGATCCGCGCCACGACGTCATGGACCGCGTACGGGCGCCCGCCGCCCGCGTTGAACGCCTCCCCGCGCGCGGCGCGCTCCGGCGTCCCGTCGTCGGCGTCGAGCGCGTCGGCGATCCGCAGGTACGCGTCGACCGCGTCCTCGACGTAGAGGAAGTCGCGCTCCGGCGTCCCGTCGGAGCGGATCACCGGCGCCCGGCCGGCGAGCGCCGCCGCGACCGCCTCGGGCACGAGCCGCGAGCGGTTGAGGTCGCCGCCGCCGTAGAGGTTGGCGAAGCGCGTGACCGCGACCGGCAGCCCGAACGCGTGCCAGTAGGAGCGCGCGATCAGGTCCGTCGCCGCCTTGCTCACGTCGTAGGGGAAGCGCGGCTCCAACGCGTGGTCCTCGCGGTAGGGCAGCGTCGCGCTCGCCCCGTAGGCCTTGTCGGACGCCGCCACGACGACGCGCGCGACGCCCTGGAGCCGGCAGGCCTCCAGCAGCGTCCAGCTGCCGCGCACGTTCGTCTCCCAGGTCGAGAGCGGCGAGCGGTTGGCGGTCCCGACGATCGTCTGGGCGGCGAGGTGAAAGACGGTGTCGACCTCGTGCTCGCCGATCACGCGCTCGACCAGGCCGGGCTCCACGAGGTCGCCGTGGACGACGTCGAGCGAGCGCTCGAGGTCGTCGAGCAGCAGCGCCGAGCGCGGCGTGCGGTCGCGCTGGAGGACGACGACGCGGTCGCCGCGCGCGACCAGCGCCCGCGTCAGCCAGGAGCCGAGCAGCCCGTAGGCGCCGGTCACGAAGACCGTGCGGCTCACCGCCTCACCCGCGGTCGCGTCCAGGGCGCGTCGCCGGCCGCCCA
>JAATFK010000518.1 GCA_015655225.1 Solirubrobacterales bacterium
AGGGGCGCGTCGCCCCGCCTACCGTTCCCCGCCGGGCTCGCCCTCACGCATCTTCCGAGCTGTCCCATCTTGGCGCGTAGCTGCTCGAGTCCGTGCAATTTGCGAACGACGGAGGAGCGCCCAGTCGCCACAGTACGTCTGCACGCCGTCGTGGTCGGGGACCCAGGAGAACATGAGCGTCAACTACGACTTCGCGCCCTCGACGCAGCCGCAGACGATCTCCGCCGGCCAGTGGTGCGGCGCGACGCTCGGCGGCGGCGGACCGACGTCGGTCGACTGCGCGACCGGTGCGCAGGGCCGCATCAGCCCGATCGTCAACCTGACCGCGATCGAGTTCCAGACGCTGACGCCGTCGGTTCCGGTGACCGTGACCGTCGCCGGCTGGTCGAACACGTGCACCCTCGGCGGCAACTCCGGGAACACCTGCACGACGGGGATCCTCTACCTCATCGGGCCGCCGCCGGACGTCGTGATGGCGTTGAGCGGCAGCCAGCAGAGCCCCGTCGCGGCGAGAATCGAGGTGCTCTCGGTCGGCATCGGAGCGTTCCCCGACGTGCCGCCGCTGCAGAATCCCGGCAGCGACGTCGTCGGCCCGCTGAGAGCGGGGCAGACGGTGAGAGCCGGCCAGGCCGTGACGGTCGGGCCGTACAAGCTGACGATGGCCCGCGACGGCCAGCTCGGCGAGTTCGCGCACGTCGGCAACGACGACTACCGCGTCTTCACGCCGGGGACCGCCGTGCCCGGCTCGACGCTGATCGCGAGAGCCGACGGCTCGATCGCGCTGCGCTCGCCGAAGGGCGGCACGCTGTGGTCCTCCGACGACACGGCCTCGACCTCGTATGCCGCGGAGGGGAACCTCGTGCTCTACTCGAAGCGCCACCGCCGGCTGTGGTCGAGCAACGGACCGCTCGCCGGTCCCGCGACGCGGAACGGCGCCAGAGCGCTGACGCTCGGGACGGGCGACGGCGTTCCCGCCGGCGGTCAGCTCACCGCAGGCGCCACGCGCCTGACGATGCAGGCCGACGGCGACCTCGTCCTCACCCGTGGCGGCAAGGTGCGCTGGCAGTCGCGCACGCAGGGGCAGCCCGGCGCCTACCTGCAGATCCGCCACGACGGCAACGCCGTCCTCTACTCGCTCGACCACCCGAGACGAGCGGCCAGATCATCCCCTGGACCGGGGGCAACAGCAGCAGCGGGAACTTCGTCACCCAGCCCAACTACCGCACCCCGATGAACTCCGGCAACGAACCGGGGGACAACGGCAACCAGTTCACCTGGCTGCTGCAGGCGCCGCACCTGTTCGAGGGCGCCGACGCCTTCGTCAACTACATCATGCCGGACAACTCGCAGTTCGACGCGGTCGTGCAGGACGACTACGACCGCACGCCGGCACAGGAGGTCGCCTCGCCGACGTGCGTCCTGCGCGACCCCTCGACGACGCTCTCCAACTACACCTGTGCGGCGACGCTCGGCAACACCAACGGTCCCCCGGAGGACCCCGAGGAGGGCGGCTACACGCCCTCCTCGGCGCACTTCTCCCCGTACTTCAACTTCCGCGACAACTTCACCGGCGCGCCGGCCGGCAGCCGGATGGCGTCGGTCGCGGCCGCCGGGCAGACGTGCAACGACTACTTCAGTCCGGGCGAGACCTCCGACTGCACCGTCGGCGAGCCCCCGATGTCGGGCTTCAGCCCGGTCGACCCCTACAACTACGAGACGCTCTTCCTGATCAACCGCGGCAGCACGCCCGTCACCGTGACCGACCGCAGCCCGACGATCGAGCAGCTGCTCAGCGCCCACCCCGGCGGCTGCTTCAGTCCCGACTACTTCAACCCCAGATGCCAGCAGTACACGCCCAACACGTGCACGATGAGCGCCTGGGGAGGCGAGTGCACGATCCTCACGTGGGGCGGCGCGAACGGCCACTGGGAGTACCAGTACGGCGGCGGCTTCGTCGACACGGACGCCTTCGCACAGACCGCTTCGGATGACATCTCGATCACGCCCGGCCCCGGCGCGCCCTCGGGCGACGCCTGGTACGGCGTGATGATCTACGCGCAGTCCGAGATCGGCGAGGGGCCACTCGTCGCCCAGGACTTCGCTCAGATCCTCGCCGAGTTCGCCGAGGACTACCTGACCTTCGTCAACAGCTGGTCCTACAGCACCGGCGGCGGTGGCGACGACGACGACCAGGTGACGATCGACAGCGGCAGCGGGCTCAGATCCGGGGCGACGGTCCAGAAGGGGCTGTTCACGCTGGCGATGGAGAGAAGCGGGAACCTCGTCGAGCGCGTCTCGGTCAACCACGCGAGATACCCGGTCTGGTCGTCGGGCACGAGATAGCCCGGCGCCCGGCTCGTGGTCGGCAGATCGGGCAACCTCGCGGTCGAGAGCAGAAGCGGCAGAGCGCTCTGGTCGAGCCACACGAGCGGCAGCCCCGGCGCCAGACTGGCACTGCAGAGCGACGGCAACGTCGTCCTGCGCGCCCGCTCCCACAGAGCGCTGTTCGCGACCGGCAGCGTCAGCTACTCCTACCCCGCCGACCCGACCGCGACGACGCTCGACAGAGACCTCGGACTGCTCCCGCGCGCGGCGTTGAGACGCGGCGGCAGCAGACTCGTGATGCGGCCCAACGGGAACCTCGCGCTCTACCGCCACGGCACCGCCGTCTGGTCGACCAAGACGGTCGGGCACCCCGGCGCCTACGCGCACATGCGCAAGGACGGACGCCTCGTCGTCTCCGACCCCCACGGCAAGACGCTCTGGTCGAGCCGCACCCACGGGAAGCTGGCGAAGCTCGCGCTGCGCAGCGACGGGACGCTCGAGATCGCCGGCCGGACCCGCCAGACGGTCTGGACGCCGAAGCGCCAGAGCTAGGCGACGCGCGTCCAGTGGTCGGTGGCGGCGTCATGGCGGATGAGGCCCAGCCGCGCGAACGCCTCCAGCCAGCCCTCCATCGGCCACCAGCCCCAGCGGCGGCGGAAGCGGGCGCCGTTGGCGAGGATCGCGTCGAGGTGCTGGACCGGCGGCGTCGCCGTCGGGTGGTGCTGGTGGAACGCCCACGCGCCGCCCACCCAGCAGAGTCCGACGCCGCGCTCGCGGGCGCGCTGGCCGAAGTCGGTGTCCTCGCCGCCGTAGCCGGCGTACTCCTCCCCGAAGCCGCCGATCCGCCGCCAGGTCGCGGCGGTGAGGGCGAACGAGAGCGACCAGAAGAGCCGGTGGTCGCCTCCGCCGATCAGCTCGTCCTCGCGCGGCAGCGGCCGCGCCGGGTGCGGGCGGGCGAGCCGCGCGAGCGCCCCCGGCGGGTGGCCGCCGTCGGGCGCCGGCGGCAGGTAGCCGACCGGGCCGCACAGCAGGGCGCCGGGCGCGGCGGACGCGGCCGCGGCGTAGCGGCCGACCAGCGCCGGGGCGGGGATGCAGTCGACGTCGAGGAAGACGAGCAGCCCGGCGCCGCCCGCGAGCGCGTGCTCGGCGCCGGCGTTGCGGGCACGGGCGAGGGGGAGCGCGTCGCCCGCCTGCGGCAGGATCACGACCTGGGTCGCCCCGTCCGCGCGGTACGCCGCGGCATCCCGCGCGCGCATCGCGACGACGACGTGCGCATCGGCGGCGGGGGCGCAGGCACGCAGGCCGGCCCGCTGGCGCGCGAGGTGCTCGTGGCGGCCGGCGGCGATCGTGATCACCGCGACGCGCGTCACGACGCGTCGGCGAGCCGGTCGAGCAGCGCGGCCGCTCGAGCGCCGCCGTCGCCCGCCGACCAGCGCGTCCAGCGCTCGCCGCCGAGGCGCCGCGCGGCCGCGAGCAGCACCGGCCACGCGGCCGGCGCCGGCCAGCCGTCGCGGACGACCGCCAGCCCGGCGGCGCGCAGCACCTGCGCGGTCGCCTGCTGCTCGCCGAAGGGACGTTCCTGCGGGATCACGATCGCCGGGCGCCCGGCGGCCGCGACCTCGGCGATCGCGTTCTGGCCGGCGTGCGTGACGACGACGTCGGCGCGCACGAGCGCCTCCCACGGATCCGCCGACCACTCGCCCGGCGGCCCGAGCAGCTCCCAGCGCCAGCCGGGCGTCGCCGCCTCGGCCGCCTCGACCTGCGCACGCGTGAGCCCGGTCCCGCCGCGACCCGAGAGCACGACGACGCGACCCCCGCCCGCGGCGGCGGCGTCATCCGCGGCGGC
>JAATFK010000404.1 GCA_015655225.1 Solirubrobacterales bacterium
ACGCGCTCCGCGCTGCAGAACGCCGCGTCGATCGCGAAGAACATCCTCACCACCGAGGCGATCGTCGCCGAGATCCCCGACAAGGACAACGGCGGTGGCGGCGGCATGCCCGACATGGGTGGCATGGGCGGCATGATGTAGGGAAAGCCCTTCGGGCTTTCCTTGGGAGAACGGCTGGCGCCGTTCTCCCGGGACGCTGGCGATCCTCGCCAGCAGCAGGTCGAGTTTGTACTGAGGGTCCGGGGCTTTGGCTCCGGGCCCTTGGTCGTTCTGGTGGCGGGGTTCACGGGTCGAGTTTCCAATTGGTTTTAGAATTGTTTTTGAATCTTGCTAGATTCTGAAATTACAAAACTCTCGCAAAACCCCCGTGTCGATCCACCTCTTCTCACCTGACGCCCTCTCCGCTCTCGCGGCGATCAGCGCCGGCACGCCGGCCAACGAGCTCGAGTCCGAGACGCTCGACTTCAAGCAAGATGCGCGATCTTCATCCGAGACCATCCAGGTGCTGCTGGATGCTGCTATCTGCTTCGCGAACCTCCGCGGCGGGACGATCGTCCTCGGCGTCCAGGACGATGCGACGGGTCATGAAGCGTTCCTCGGCACCGTGGTCCCGACCGAGCTGATCCGGCGGCGACTCTACGAGCTGACCAAGCCGGCGATCGTCGTCAGCGCGATCGAGCACGAGCACGCGGGCAGACGCCTCGTCCTGATCGACGTGACCGAGGGCATGGAGATGGTCTCCGACACGAAAGGCCGGTCCTCCAAGCGGCATGGCACCGACTGCCTGCCGCTCAGCATCAGCGAGGCAGCCGCGCTGAACGACGACCGACGGCGCTTCGACTGGTCGGCTGAGCCCAGTTCCGTCGAGCTCAACGAACTCGATCCCGCCGCGATCGAGGACGCGCGCAGCCGGCTGCGGCGCTTTCCGGACGAGCGGCGACGCCTCGCGGACGCGCCGACCGAGGACCTGCTCGGTGACCTCGGCCTGGTCCGCGACGGCAGGCTCCTGCGCGCGGCCGAGGTGCTCCTCTGCTCACACGACCACCGCCCGCCGTTCGTCTACGTCGGGCGCGACACGCCCGGCGGGGAGGCACGGACGGAGTACCGAGCCGCCGTCCCTGCGCTCGTCGCCTATCGCGAGATCCTGCTGCGGATCACGAGCGTTTCGTCAGCGACCGCGATCGTCCTTCCGGACGGCCAGCAGTTGGAATTGCGCGACTTCCCGCTCGTCGCCGTTCGAGAGGCGCTCGGCAACGCGATGGTCCATCGCGACTATCGCCAGCCCGATCCGATCCACGTCGATCACTCCCCGCACGTGCTGTCGTTCGTCTCCCCCGGGCCTCTGGTCGTCGGCGTCACACCCTCGAACATCCTGCACGTCGCGAGCAAGCCTCGCAACGCGCTGCTCGCGCGCGTGACGCATTCCCTGGGGCTGGCCGAGGAGCTGAGCCGCGGAGTCGACCGCATGTATCGCGAGATGATCAAGCTGGGCAAGCAGCCGCCCGCGATCACGGACGAGGCCCCGTTTCGGGTGCGAGTCGACCTCACGGGCGGCGCGCCCAACCAGGCCGTCGCGAAGTTCGTCGCGTCGCTGCCGGAGCAGACCCAGGACGACGTCGACACGATGCTCGTGCTGTTCGCGCTGATGCAGCGTCAGACGATCACCGCGTCCGAGGTCGCGCCGCTGCTTCAGCGCGGCATCGCGGCCACGGAGGCGATCCTCGCGCGGATAGCCGATCCCGAACTCGACATGATCGCCCCCGTCGACCGCTCCGGTCGACCTCGGTGGCAGCTGAGCGCTCGGGCGGTCGCGGAGCTGCGGCCGGTTCTCGGCTACCGGACGGTGAGCGCCGACGAGATCGACCGCAAGATCGTCGAGTTCGTTCGCAAGAACAAGACGGTCGACAACAAGACGCTCCAGATCTTCTTCGATCTCGACGTGAACGGAGCGGCATACCGGCTGCGGACCCTCGTCCAGAGCGGAGTGCTGGAGAAGCTCGGCGACCAGCGGCGCGGCCCCGGCATCCAATACGGACCGGGACCGAACTTCCCGAGTCGAGGGCGCGGCCCCGACCGCTGACCCGCTCAGACCTCGTCGCGCGAGCGCGGCGGGGCGCCGACGTACTTCGCGGTCGGGCGGATCAGCCGTCCCTCGCGCTTCTGCTCCAGGATGTGCGCCGACCAGCCGGCGGTGCGCGCGCACGTGAACAGCGACGTGAACAGCTCCGGCGGGACCTCGGCGTAGTCGAGCACGACCGCCGACCAGAACTCGACGTTCGTCGCCAGCACGCGGTCGGGGCGCCGGGCTCTCAGCTCCGCCAGCGCCGCCTGCTCGAGTGCCTCGGCGACCTCCGCCCGTCGCGAGCCGAGCTGCTGCGCCGTGCGGCGCAGCACCCGCGCGCGTGGGTCCTCCGCGCGGTAGACGCGGTGGCCGAAGCCCATCAGCCGCTCCCCGCGGTCGAGCGCGTCCTTCACCCAGCGATCGGCGTCGCCGAGCGCCTCGACCTCATCCAGCATCTTCAGCAC
>JAATFK010000023.1 GCA_015655225.1 Solirubrobacterales bacterium
CCCGCACCGGCGTGCTCAGGCGCCGCTGCGCGAGGCTGACGGCGGTGCAGGCGGCGGCGACCAGCAGGCCGCTGACCTCGAAGCGCAGGGCACAGACCCAGAAGCCCGTCAGCGCGGGGAAGCCGCCCCACGAGATCGCGAACCAGAGGTCGCTGTGGAAGCGGCCGCCGAGCAGTTCGAGGTTGTAGGCGACGGCGAGGAACGTGCCGACGAGGACGAACGGGATCAGCGTCACCGAGACGGTGACGATCCCGGCGATCCCGATCGCCGTCGCGCCGCCGACCCCGAGCGCGCCGAGGACGACCAGCGCGCGCCGTGAGAGCCCGGTCCCGAGCGGACGGTCGTGGAGCTCGTCGAGCGCGTGCGCTCCGAGCCCGACGGCGAGCGCGAACGCCCCCAGCGCCGCGCCCATCCGGCCGAGCGAGAAGTGCGAGGCGACCGCCGCCCCGAGCGCCACGTAGGAGACGTGCCAGGCGGTGTACGGCAGGTGCAGCAGCGTCACCAGATCGCGCCAGCCGCCGCCCGGCAGCGCGTAGAAGGCGGGCCGCCCGAGCGGCGTGCTCACCGCCTGGTGCCCGCCATCACGACCCCGGCCCCGAAGCTCATCTCTCGCGTGCGGACCCCGTCGATCCCGGCCTCCCGCCACAGCGCCTCCAGCGCCGGCAGCGGGAAGCGCTGGTAGAAGCCCTCGATGCTCGGGCCCAGGAAGCTCCCGACCTCCTGCCAGTCGCGCCCGAGCAGACGACCGAAGCCCGGCAGTCCGACCCGCGTCCAGACGCGCCACAGCGCGCGCAGCTGCGGCTGCGACGGGACGCCGAACTCGGCGTTCGCGATCGTCCCGCCCGGTCTCACGACGCGCGCCAGCTCGCGCAACGTCGCGGCCGGGTCGTCGACGTAGCGCAGCAGGTACGTGAAGCTGAGGGCGTCGAAGCTGGCGTCGGGGAACGGCAGCGCCTCGGCCTGGCCGACGACCGGCTCGATCCGCTCCGCCAGCAGCGGGTCGGCAGCGAGCCGCGCGCGCAGGCCGGAGAGCATGTCGGCGCTCTGGTCGAGCGCGACGACGCGCGCGCCGGTCCGCTTCACGAGCGCGGCGGCGACCATCCCGGTCCCGGTCGCCACGTCGAGGATGCGGTCCTGCGGGCCGGCCGAGATCGACGCCACGAGCGCGGCGCGCCAGCGCGGGTCCTGCCCGAAGCTGAGCGCGGCGCCGGCACGGTCGTAGTGGCGCGGCAGGCCCTCGAAGAGCTGGAGCGCGTGCTGCTTGCGGGGCGTGGAGGCGTCAGGTGGCGTTGACATCGTCGCCTACCAGCATCCCCTATCGGCGGGGCCGGCGCGCGGCCGCCAGCGGAGAGTCGGCGCGGCGCTACTCGGCGACGACGCGCGCGACCGCGTTGCGGACGATCCGCGTGTCGCCCTGGCGCGCCTCGGCGGCGATCGTGGCGACGCCGTCCTCCACCGCTCTGACCGTGCTCGTGACCGTCAGCTCCTGCTCCAGCACGCCCATGCCGCGGAACTGGACCGAGAGCGAGAGCAGCTTGTCGGGACCGCCGGCGGCCTCCGTCTGCGCGCGCGCGACCTGCGCCATCGACCAGAGCCCGTGCAGGATCCGGCCCGGCAGCCCGACCGATCTGGCGAACTCCTCGTCGATGTGGATCGGGTTGTAGTCGCCCGAGGCGCCCGCGTAGCGGACCGTCAGGAAGCGGTCCGGGGTGACCGTCAGGTCCGGCAGCCGCTCGCCCGGCTCGAAGTGCGCCATCTCAGCTCCCCCGCACGATCATCTTCCACAGCCCGGTGCAGACGATCTCGCCGTCGCCGTCGCGCGAGACGACCTCGAAGTCGAAGAAGCCCATCCCGCCTCTCTCGGCGATCGCGGCGACGGTCGTCGTCGTCGTGATCTCCTCGCCCGCGACGACCGGGCGCGCCCACGTCAGCTCCTGCCCGCTGTGGACCATGAGCGCGAAGTCGATCCCGACCTCGGGATCGAACAGTCCCGGCGTCACCGAGGGCGACTGGTAGACGACCGCGAACATCGGCGGCGCGACCACGTCGGCGTAGCCGGCCGCGCGGGCGGCCGTCGGATCGAGGTGGAGCGGGTTCGTCTCCCCCACCGCGTTCGCGTACTCGCGCACCTTCTCGCGACCGATCGCGTAGGTGACGGGCGCGTACGTCTTGCCGACGGCGCTGGTCTCGACCGACATGCGGCAGATCCAATCAGATGTAGAGGCTGGCGGCGCCGCCGTCGGCCGACCACGCGGCGCCCGCGACGACGCTCGCGCGCTCGGAGCAGAGGAAGGCGATCACGTCGGCGACCTCGCGCGGCTCGGCGAGCCGTCCGAGCGGGATTCTCGCGGCGACCGCCGCCAGCTCGGCCGCGCGGTCGTGGCCGCGCTCGCTCGCCTGCTGGTCGGCGAGGCCGCCGGGGTCGAGCCAGATGCCGGTGGCGGTCGGGCCGGGCGCGACCGCGTTGACGAGCACGCCGCTGCCCGCGTACGCGTCGGCGTAGGCGCGGGAGAGCGCGAGCTGC
>JAATFK010000521.1 GCA_015655225.1 Solirubrobacterales bacterium
CGGGGGCGCGGATCGTGCCGGTTGACTCGGAGCACACGGCGCTTCACCAGCTGATCTCGGGCCAGCCGCCGGGGGCGGTCGAGCGGATGACGATCACGGCGAGCGGTGGGCCGTTCCGCGGGCGCACGCGGGCGGAGCTGGCGGAGGTGACGGTGGAGCAGGCGCTCGATCACCCGACGTGGGCGATGGGCGGCAAGATCACGATCGACTCCGCGACGCTGATGAACAAGGGCCTCGAGGTGATCGAGGCGCACCACCTCTTCGGCACGCCGTACGAGCGGATCGACGTCGTCGTCCACCCGCAGTCGATCATCCACAGCCTGATCCAGCTGGTCGACGGCGCCACGCTCGCGCACCTCGGCTACCCCGACATGCGCGTCCCTATCGCCTACGCGCTCCACCACCCCGAGCGGGTCCCGGTCCCGATCAGACCGCTCGACCTCGCCGCCGTCGGCTCGCTCACCTTCGAGCCGGTCGACGAGGAGACGTTCGCCTGCCTGAGGCTCGCCCGCCAGGCTGCGAGAGCCGGCGGCACCGCGCCGTGCGTCCTCAACGCCGCCAACGAGATCGCCGTCTACGCCTTCCTCGCCGGCCGCCTGCGCTTCGCCGACATCGCCGACGTGATCGACCACGCCCTCCAGACCGTCCCGGCCGGCCGCGTCCACGCCTTCGAGACGCTCTACGCCGCCGACCGCGCCGCGCGCGACGCCGCCCGCGCCCGCATCGAGGAGCGCGCCACGGCATGACGTGGGTCTACACGATCCTCGGCCTCGCCGTGCTGATCATCCTCCACGAGGCCGGGCACTTCGCCGCCGCCAAGGCGGTCGGGATGCGCGTCGAGCGCTTCTCGCTCTTCTTTGGCAGACCGCTCGTCAGCTTCAGACGCGGCGAGACGGAGTACGGGATCGGCTGGCTGCCGGCAGGCGGCTACGTGAGAATCACCGGCATGAACCCCCGGGAGGAGATCCCGGCGGAGCTGGTCCCACGCGCCTACTACCGCCAGCCGGTGTGGAAGCGGATCGTCGTGATCGCCGCCGGCCCGGCGGTCAACATCGTGCTCGCGTTCCTGATCCTCTGGGCGGTCTACTCGACCAGCCACCAGGTCACCGCCATCTCGGCCACGAACGCGGTCGACTCGACGGGGCTCCAGCAGCCCGCGTCGCGCTACCTCCAGCCGGGCGACCGGGTGATCAGCGTCGACGGTGTCACCGGCGCCGTCCAGACGGTCTCCAGAGCGGTCTCCGCGCACAGATGCGCGGGCGCGCAGGTCAACGGCTGCAGCGCCGCCACGCCGGCGAAGGTCGTGGTCGACCGTGGCGGCAGACGGCTCACCTTCGACATCCGCCCCCAGTACGACGCGACCTCCGGCATCGAGCGCACGCGCCTCGGCTTCGAGTACCACGTCAACACCAGATCCTCAGTGCCGGCCGTCGGCACCGCCGCGCATTACAGCGTCGAGGACATGTGGAACGTCACAAGCGGCACGGTCTCGGTCTTCGCTCACATCTTCCAGGCGAAGGAGCGCAAGCAGCTGAGCGGGATCGTCGGCACCTCCGACGCGACGCAGAAGCAGTTCGGCAGAAGCGCGCCGGCGGCGTTCCGGATCCTCGGCCTGATCTCGCTCTCGCTCGCGATCATCAACCTCTTCCCGTTGCTGCCGCTCGACGGCGGCCACATCTTATGGGCGCTGGTCGAGAGACTGCGCGGCCATTCGGTCTCGATCGCGCTGATGGAGCGCGCCTCGATCGTCGGGATCATGCTCGTGCTGCTGCTGTTCGTGATCGGGCTCTCGAACGACATCGGCCGAATATCGGACCACACGATCGGCCAGCCCTAGCCGGCAGCGGCTGCGCCCTCCCGGCGCTGCAGCGTCATCGGCAGGCCGTACAGCGGGCGCAGCGTGACGGTCGGGTCGGGCGTCAGGTCGGCGCCGGGCACGAGGTCGAACGTGAAGCGCTGCGCGACGATCGCCGCCAGCAGCACCGCCTCCAGCATCGCGAAGCCCTGCCCGACGCAGACGCGCCGGCCGCCGCCGAACGGGAAGTAGGCGTGGCGCGGACGCTGCTTCGGCGCGTCGCCGAGGAAGCGGCGCGGGTCGAAGCCGGCCGGGTTCGGCCAGGCGGCGGGGTCGCGGTGCGTCAGCCAGGTCGAGACGATCACGACCGAGCCGGCCTCCACGTGGTAGCCGCCGACCACGTCGTCCGCCTTCGCCTGGCGCTGCACGTGCCAGACCGGCGGGTAGAGGCGCATCGCCTCCTCGAAGCAGGCGGTCGTCCACGGCAGTCGCTCGGCGTCCTCGGCGGTCGGCGTGCGGCCGCCGAGCACCCCGTCGACCTCGGCCAGCAGCTGCTCGCGCGCCTCGGGGTGCTGAGAGAGCAGCATCCACATCCAGGCGAGCCCGTTGGCGGTCGTCTCGTGGCCGGCGGTCACGAACGTCATCAGCTCGTCGCGCACCTGCGTGCGCGTCATCGGCTCGCCCGCCTCGTCACGCGCCCCGACGAGCAGGCCGAGCAGGTCCTCCTCATCCCGCGTGCGGCCGGCGGCGGCCTCGGCGAGTCGGCGGTCGACGAGCCCGCCGACGATCTCGTCGAGCACGTCGGCGCCGGCGGCGTACGCCCGCCAACGCGGGACCTGCGCGCGGAACGCCCGCTCGACCGTCATGCCCGGGAGCCGCACGCCGGCCTGCACGACGACTGACCGGCCCGCTGCCCCGACGTTGTGCAGGACGTCGCCGAGCGCGACGCCGAACTCGTTCGCGCGGTCGCTGAAGTCGGCCCCGACGAGCGCGCGCCCGACCACGTCGAGCGTCAGCGCGCTCATCTCCTGCACCATCTCCAGCCGCTTGCCGTCGGGATGGTCGCGCTCCCACTGGGCCAGCGTGGCGGTGCCGGCGCGGCCCATGTGGTCGGCGAACGGCGCCAGGTGGCGTCTCGCGAACATCGGCTGCACGAGCGCCCGCTGGCGCTGCCATGACGGGCCCTCGTTCGTGACGAGCCCTCTGCCGAGCACGCGCGTCAACAGC
>JAATFK010000414.1 GCA_015655225.1 Solirubrobacterales bacterium
GAGCACTTCTCACCGCTGAAGAAGATCCTGCAGCGAGTCGGCTCGTGGGTGGTACGCCAAGCCTCATCGACGTCGGTGCCGGACACGACTTCGGGCTTCCGCGCGTACAACCGCGAGGCGGCGATCCAGATGATGGTGGTGTCGAAGTTCACCTACACGCTCGAGACGATCATCCAGGCCGGCAAGCTGCTGGTCGCGGTCGACCACGTGCCGATCCGGACCAACCCGAAGACGCGCGAGTCGCGCCTCTTCCCCTCGATGGGCGCCTACGTGCGGCGCAACTCGATCTCGATCTTCCGCATCTACGCGCAGTACGAGCCGCTGAAGGTCTTCTGGAGCGCCGGCGCGGTCGTCGGCGTGCTCGCGGCCGCCGTCTGGATCCGCTTCCTGGTCGCCTGGATCGACGGCTCGGGCGCCGGCCACGTGCAGTCGCTGATCCTCGGCGCGGTTCTCTTCTTCGCCGCGATGCTGCTGTTCGCCCTCGGCGTGATCGGCGACCTGCTGGCGGCCCAGCGCACGCTCTCCCAACGCACCTTCGAGCGCGTGCGCCGGATCGAGCTGGCGCTCGGCATCCCCCCCTCCCACTACGAGCCCGGCGCGCCTGCGGCGAGAGACCGCGAGCCCGGAACCGACGACCGAGAGGCACTCGAGGTATGAGCACGACGTCCGCCGAGGCGGTCCCCACCGGCAACACGTTCGACAAGTACGGCTCGACGAACCCCGTCGTGCGACGGCTGATGTCGAACTTCGAGCGCACGCTCGGGGAGCTGTTCGAGCAGGCCCGGCCGCAGTCGGTGCTCGACGTCGGCTGCGGCGAGGGCGTGCTGACCCACCAGTGGGCGGTCGCCCTCGGGGACCGGCGGATCGTCGGCATCGACCTGCCCGACGAGAAGCTCGCGGCCGAGCAGGCGACGCGCCAGCGCCCGAACCTCGAGTACCTCACGATGAGAGCCGAGAACCTGCCGTTCGCGGAGAACGAGTTCGACCTCGCGAGCGCGATCGAGGTGCTCGAGCACGTGCCCGACCCGGCCCACACGGTCGCCGAGATGGCCCGCGTGGCGGAGCGCCACCTGCTCGTCTCGGTCCCCCGCGAGCCGCTCTGGCGCGGCCTCAACCTCGCGCGCGGCTCCTACGTGAAGGAGCTCGGCAACACCCCGGGCCACGTCAACCACTGGTCGAAGCGGTCGTTCGTCGAGCTGCTCTCGCGCCACGGCGAGGTCGTCGAGGCGCGCTCCCCGTTCCCGTGGACGATGCTGCTTGTCCGCCTCGGCTGACCCGGCTGGCTCGGCCGACACGGCCAAGGAGGGCTCCTACGGGTCCGGCGCGCGGATCCTGACGATCGGGATCGCGTCGACCGGGATCTTCACGTTCGCCTACCTGGCGCTCGCGAGCCACTCGCTCGACAAGACCGCCTACGGCCGCGTCTCGCTGCTGTGGTCGGTGATGTTCGTGATCCTCTCGGTGATCTACCGGCCGATCGAGCAGCTGCTCTCGCGGACGATCGCCGACCGTCGCGCGCGCGGCGCCAAGAGCCGGTCGCTGAGAGTGCCGGCGATGATCCAGGCGGCGTTCGCGGCGACGTTCCTGATCGTCGCGCTGGCGCTGCGGCCGCGGATCGAGAAGTCGCTCTTCGACGGCTCCTCCGCCCTCTACTGGATTCTCGTGATCGGCGTGATGGCCTACGCCGGCAGCTACTTCGCGCGCGGCTGGCTGGCCGGCAACGAGCGCTTCGCGCTCTACGGCAGCCTCGTCTTCCTGGAGTCGACCTCGCGCTTCCTGTTCGCGCTGCTGGCCGCGATCGGGGTCACCCACGGGCAGACCGCCGTCTCGGTCGGCATGGCGGTCGCGCCGTTCGTCTCGCTCTGCGTCGTCCCGTTCGCGCTGACCCGCAGCGGGGTGATGCGCAGAAGACCGGTCTCCTACGCGGAGCACGAGGCGCCGGCGATCGAGGCCGCCTTCGAGGGCCCGGCCGCCGCGCAGGCGGAGGAGGCGTCCGGCGACCTCTCGATGGCCCACGGCGCCCGCTTCGCCGTCTCCGTCTTCGGGATCATGCTGGCCGAGCAGGCGCTGATGAACGCGGCGGTGCTGATCGTCAACGCGAAGTCCGGCGCCGCGCTCGCCGGCTTCGTCTTCAACGTCCTGATGATCGTGCGCGCGCCGCTGCAGCTGTTCCAGGCGGTGCAGACCTCGATCCTCCCCCACCTCGCGGGCCTGGAGGCGCGCGAGAGCGCCGACGAGTTCGCCCACGCGATCCGCGTCACGGTGATGGCGATCGCCGGCTTCGAGGGGCTCTGCGCGGTCGGGCTGCTGGCGATCGGGCCGCAGGTGATGTCGGCCGCGCTCGGCGACAAGGGCTTCACCTACCAGCGCGGAGGGCTCGCGCTCGTGGCGGTCGGGATGGGCTTCCACCTCGTCGCCGGCACGCTCAACCAGGCGGCGCTGGCACGCCACCGCGCCGGCCTCTCGGCGGCCGCGTGGCTGCTCTCGGCGGCGCTGTTCGTCGGCTGGGTCGCCTCCTCGGTGATGAGCAACGAGGTGATGCGGGTCGAGGTCGGCTATGCCGGCGCCGCGTTCATCCTCTGCTGCCTGCTGTTCGCGCTCTACCGGCGCCCGGCCGACGTCGAGGCGCCGGTCCCCGCGACGGCGTAGGCGCTCAGGCCCCGCGCGCGAGGCGCGTCGCGGCGTAGTGCGCCAGGCCCATCGTCGTCAGCTGCGGGTTGACGGTCAGGCTGCTGGGGAAGGTGCTCGCGTCGACGACCGCGAGGTTGTCGTAGCCGTGCACGCGGAAGTCCGGGCCGATCACGCCGCGTGACGGGTCGCGGCTGATCGCGTTGCCGCCTTGCGGATGCCCGGTCCCGAGCGAGATCCAGTCGGGGTCGGCGGCGAGCGCGTCGATCCGGCCCAGCTCGTCGGGCGAGCGGAACTCGTCGTAGCCCCACGTGTTCAGCATCA
>JAATFK010000708.1 GCA_015655225.1 Solirubrobacterales bacterium
GGAGACCGACCTCGCCGAGCTGATCGTGCAGCTCGGCAGAGACCGCCCGTCGCATATCGTCGTGCCGGCGATCCACCGCAACCGCGCGGAGATCCGCGACCTCTTCCGCCGCACGATCGGCCCGGACGACCTCGGCGACGACCCCCGCGAGCTGACCGAGGCGGCGCGCCGCTTCCTGCGCTCCCGCTTCCTCGGCGCGAAGGTCGGCATCAGCGGCGCGAACTTCGCGGTCGCGGAGACCGGCACGATCGCGGTGCTCGAGTCCGAGGGCAACGGGCGCATGTGCACGACGCTGCCGGAGACGCTGATCACCGTCTGCGGGATCGAGAAGCTGGTGCCGCGCTGGCAGGACCTGGAGGTCTTCCTCCAGCTGCTGCCGCGCTCCTCGACGGCCGAGCGGATGAACCCGTACACCTCGCTCTGGAGCGGCGTGCATCCGGGAGACGGACCGACGACCTTCCACCTCGTGCTGCTCGACAACGGCCGCACCGACGTGTTGAAGGACGAGCTGGCGCGCCAGACGCTCGCGTGCATCCGCTGCTCCGCCTGCCTCAACGTCTGCCCGGTCTACGAGCGGACCGGCGGCCACGCGTACGGCTCCGTCTACCCCGGCCCGATCGGGGCGATCCTGACGCCGCAGCTGGACGGGATGGAGACGGCCGGCTCGCTGCCGTTCGCCTCCTCCCTCTGCGGCGCCTGCTACGAGGTCTGCCCGGTCAAGATCGACATCCCGACGGTGCTCGTGCACCTGCGCGGCAAGGCGGTGCAGGAGGAGTCGCGGACGCTCGCCGGGCGGCTCGCGCCCGAGCACGTGGCGCTGCGCGCGGTCGCGAGAGGCTTCGCGACACGGGGACGCTACGAGCGGATGCAGCGCCTCGGGCGCCTCGGCCAATGGCCGCTGGCGCGCAAGGACGGCGTGATCCACCGCCTGCCGGGCGAGCTGGGCGGCTGGACGCGAGCGCGCGACCTGCCGGCGATCCCGGCGCAGACGTTCCGTGAGTGGTGGATCAGCACGCACGAAACCGGTGGGAAGGCGTCGTGAGCGGCGGCGGCGGACGCGACGCGGTGCTGAGGCGTGTCCGGGCGGCGCTCGCCGACGTGCCGGCGGCCGAGGCGAGCGACGACGTGGCGGTCGCGCGGGAGTACCGGCGCGCCGGAAGCCTCGCGCCGGCGGCCGTCGCGGCGCTGTTCGCCGAGCGCTGCGCCGACTACCGCGCGCAGGTGACCCGCGTGCCCGATGCGGCCGCGCTGCCGGCGGCGATCGCGGCCGCGCTGCGCGCCCGCGGGGCGCGGCGGGTGGTCGTCGCGGCCGGCCTCCCGGAGACATGGCGCGGTGCCGAGGGGGTCGAGTGGCTGCAGGACGACGGCGAGGTCACCTTCGACCAGCTCGACGCGGTCGACGGGGTGCTGACCGACTGCGCCGTCGCGATCGCCGAGACCGGCACGATCGTGCTCGACGGCGGCGGGAGCCAGGGCCGGCGGGCCTTGAGCCTGATCCCCGACTACCACCTCTGCGTCGTGACGGCCGACCGGATCGTGGAGCTGGTGCCGGAGGCGATCGCACGGCTGCACGAGGCCGCGCGCGAGGGCCGGCCGATGACGATGATCGCCGGCCCCTCGGCGACCTCAGACATCGAGCTGGACCGTGTCGAGGGCGTCCACGGCCCCCGCACGCTCGACGTGCTGGTCGTCGGCTAGACGGCCCCGACGCGCACGACGTGGAACGGGCGCTTGCCGCTCGGCGTCGTGACGATGATGTCCTCGCCCTCCCGGGCGCCGACCAGCGCCCGGGCGACGGGCGACTCGATCGACAGCTTGCCCGCTCTCGCGTCCGCCTCAGCGGCGCCGACGAGCGTGTAGGTCGCGGTTCTGCCGCTCGTCTCGTCTCTCACCTGGACGGTCGAGCCGAAGGCGACGACGTCGACCTGCGTCGGCGACTCGGTGACGGTCGCGCCGCGCAGCCGGTCCTGCAGCTTCGCGATCCGCGTCTCCAGGTGCGCCTGGTCCTCCTTCGCCGCGTGGTACTCGGCGTTCTCCTTCAGGTCGCCCCACTCGCGGGCGACGCGAATGCGCTCGGCGACCTCGTTGCGTGCGGTCGTCTCCAACCGCTCCAGCTCGATGCGCAGGGCATCGAGTCCCTCTTGGGTGATCGCGTATCCCTCAGTCATCTCCACAGTCTGTCAGGAACCGCCGCCCCCGGCTGGGGAGGAGTCCGACCGCTACCCTCGATCGACCGATGCGGATCGTCCCCACCTCCCCGAACGTCGAGCTGCGCGTCGACGCCGAGCGGGGGCGGATCGTCGTCCTGAGCTTCCCCTACGACGCGCATGTGGTCGAGGCTGTCCGGGCGATCCCGCACCGCCGCTTCGACTGGGACTCGCGCGAGTGGTGGGCGCCGGTCGACGACTGGGTCGCGCTCCACGTGATCGACGTCCTCGGGAGGTTCCCCGACCTGACGCCGACCGACGAGGTCGCCGGCTGGCTGCGCGAGATCGAGCTGCGCTGGATCGGCCGCGTCAGCACGACGCGCCACGACGGCCGTGGCTGGTGGGTGCTGGAGACGAGAGCCGGACCGGTGCCCGACGCGCTGCGCGAGGGCGCCGTCGAGCGTGAGGACGGCGTCCTGCTGGCGCCGCTGACGGAGGCGAACGCGCACCTCCTGCGCGAGCAGGAGTCGGCGCGGCTCGACCCCGCCGCCGAGCGGACCGTCTCGACGCTGGAGCTGGGCGACGTCCCGCCGCCGGCGCGGCTGATCGCGGTCCGCGGCGTCGAGGGCGCGCGGCTGCGGCTGGAGGTGCTCTGGGATCCGTCCGCCGGCGACGCCTTCGACCAGCTGCCCGGCGCGGAGGGCGAGCGGACGCTCCCGATCGACCCCTGGCTGCTGGAGCCGCTCGACGCGTTCGTCGCGCTCCACGAGGTCGAGGTGACGGTCCCGGCGCAGGAGGTGCTCGACGGGCTGCGCGTCGAGGCGGCCGCGGCCGCCACCGCCGTGCGCGCCTCGCGCGCGACGTCGGCGGAGCCGATCGAGGCGGCGGCCGAGGTGCTGGGCGGGACGCTGGAGCCGTTCCAGTGGGCCGGCGTGCGCTACGTGCTGGAGGCCCGGCGGGCGTTCCTCGCGGACGAGCAGGGGCTCGGCAAGACGGTCCAGGCGCTCGCGGCGCTGGAGGCCGACGGGGCGTTCCCGGCGATCGTCGTCTGCCCCGCGTCGCTGAAGCTGAACTGGGAGCGGGAGGCGCGCCACTGGCTGCCGCACCGCAGCGTCGCGGTCGTCGAGGGACGCATGGCGGTGCCGCCGACGGGCGACATCACGATCCTCAACTACGAGGTCGTCGCGGCGCACCGCGACCAGCTCGCTCGGCTGCGCCCGAGAGCGGTGATCGTGGACGAGTCGCACTACTGCAAGAACCCGCAGGCGAAGCGGACCCGCGCGGTGCGGAGGCTGGCCGAGAGCGTCCGTGGCGACGGCTTGAGGCTCGCGCTGACCGGGACGCCGGTGCTGAACCACGCCGACGAGCTGATCAGTCAGCTGCGGCTGCTCGGCCGGCTGGAGGACTTCGGCTCGGGCGCGCGCTTCAGAGCGCAGTTCCGGGGTCCCCTGACGGAGGAGCGGCTGCACTGGCACCTGCGCCGGCGCTGCTTCGTGCGGCGGCTGAAGAGCGAGGTGCTGCCGCAGCTGCCGGCGAAGCGGCAGGTCGTCGTGCCGGTCGCGCTCGACAACGCGCGCGAGTACCGGCTGGCGGAGGACGACGTGATCAAGTGGCTGCGGGAGCAGCCACTCGACCTCTCGGAGCTGAACGCGAGAATCGCGGCGACGCTGCGGGCAAAGCGGCTCGCGCAGCTGGGGACGCTGCAGCGGCTCGCGGCGCGGGGGAAGCTGCACGCGGCGCTCGCGTGGATCCACGACTTCCTCGCCTCCGGTGAGCCGCTCGTCGTGTTCGCGCGGCACGTCGAGGTGCAGGAGGCGGTGATCGAGCGCTTCCCCGACGCGCTGCACCTCGTCGGCTCCGACACGGTCGAGCAGCGCGAGGCGGCGGTGCAGGCGTTCCAGGAGCCCGACGGCCCTTCTTTGATCGTCTGCGCGACACGCGTGGCGGCGCAGGGGATCACGCTGACGCGCGCCTCGAATGTCGCGTTCCTCGAGCTCGAGTGGACGCCAGCGATGCACGACCAGGCGGAGGACCGCTGCCACCGGATGGGCCAGCACGACGCGGTCACCGCCTGGTACCTGCTCGCCGCCTCGACGATCGACGAGACGATGGCGCGGCTGATCCAGCGCAAGCGCGGAATCGTCGCCGCCGTCACCGATGGCCGCCGCCTCGACGGCGACGGCCTCGTCGAGGCGGTCGTCAGAGAGCTGCGCGACGGCCGCCCCTTCCGTCACCTGAGAGCGGTGACGGAGCCGGCGACGATGACGTAGGGAGACTCAGCAGAAGGCGGCCTCCGCCTGCGCCGCTCTCAGGATCGCCGGGGGCAACGCCGTGTAGTACGGGAGGTGGCTGCCCGCCGGCGCGAGCAGAGACTGGCCGCCCGTCAGCGCGTACGTTCTGGCGTCGGTGAGGTAGTTCATGTAGTCGCAGACCGCCTGTGCGGTGTTGGTCGTGTTCACGTAGTGGCTTCCGAGCCCGGCATAGCTGCTCCAGACGACGTCGTACGTCGCGACCTGGATCGGATAGCGCTGGATCGTCGCTCCTCTGACCACCTCGCTGCCGACGCTCGGGTTGCTCGCCGTGGTGCTGTCCCACGAAGTCGAGGCGACGATCGTCGCGGTCGGGAAGCCGGACCATGAGCCGCTCGTGCCGCCTCTTGCGTTCGCCTGGTTGTTGAAGAGCGGATCCGCGTAGACCGGCGGCGGACTCGTCGTCGCGGTGCCGTTGTCCTGCACCTGCGCATAGGCGATCTGATGGCTCGACGCCGTCCCGCACGAGAGTGTCGCTCTGGTCGCGATGAATGTGTTCGTGAAGCCGGTCGCGACGGCCTCTGGGAGCGCCACATAGCCGATCGAGCCGGGGACGTCGGCGACCGCCGTGGCCTCCTGGGCGTCGGTTCCGTTCGAGATGCCGCAGTTCGTCGTGGTCACCGGCGACGGCCACGGAGATCTCCACCCGGAGGCGTTGACGCTGGCGAAGTAATTCCACGCCGTGAGCGTCGTGCCGGCCGCAACGCTGCGCGCCTGGATCGTGATCGCGTTGGACGCGTTCGCGCCAAGCACCGTCATGCCAGCGCTTGCCAGGAGGGCGCCCCATGTGTTCGCGGCGAACGAGCCGGTCGCCGGGACCGCGCCGCGGAACGCCTCCTCGAGCAGCGAGTTCGTCAGCCTGATCTGCATGCCGGAGGTCGTCACGCCCGCGGGCAGGCTCAGGACGATCGCGAGCGGCGTCGAGGCTTGTCTGCGCCTGCGCGACGGTCTGCGCCGACGAC
>JAATFK010000523.1 GCA_015655225.1 Solirubrobacterales bacterium
GGAGCCGATGATCTGCTTCTGGCGCATCCACAGGTAGCGCACGTCGAAGTCGAGCTGGTAGCCCGAGGTCGCGCCGCAGATCACGACTCTCCCGAACGGTCTCACCGCGAGCACCGAGGTCGGGAACGTCGCCCTGCCGACATGCTCGAAGACGATATCGGGCGCTCCGCCCAGCCGCTCCTCGACCGCTCTGGTGAAGCGGCGCGACTCGCGGAAGCGCGCCTTCTCCTCCTCGGGCGTCTCGCCGCCTCTGCGCATCATGCCCTTGAACTCGTTGCGGTCGATGTAGTCGACGGCGCCGAGGCGTCTCACCAGCTCGCCCTTGTCGGGCGAGGAGACGACGCCGACCGACTGCGCGCCGGTCAGTCTGCAGAGCTGCGTCGCGAAGACGCCGAGGCCGCCGGCGGCGCCCCATATCAGGACGCGGTGGCCGGCCTGGAGCTCGGCCTGGTCGAGCAGCATCCGGTAGGCGGTGAAGTAGGTGAGGCCGTAGCTGGCCGCCTCCTCCCAGGAGAGCGCCTCGGGCTTCGGCAGCAGCTGCTGCGCCTGCACTCTGCAGAACTGGGCGAAGGAGCCCCAGGTCGTCTCGTAGCCCCAGATCCGCTGCGACGGCGCCGCCAGCGGGTCGAGCCCGTGCACCTCGGGATCCTCGTAGGAGGCCTGGTTGCAGTGGACGACGACCTCGTCGCCGGGCTTCCAGCGGGTCACGCCCTCGCCGACCTTCCAGACGACGCCGGAGGCGTCGGAGCCGCCGATGTGGTGCCCGAACTCGGGGTGGTCGCCGTATCTCATGACCGAGACCGGCTCGCCCAGCGCGGCCCAGACGTTGTTGAAGTTGACCCCGGCGGCCATGACGCGTACGACGACCTCGAACGGGCCCGGCGCGGGCGTCTCGATCTCCTCGAGCTGGAACGCGTCGCGCGGCTCGCCGAGCCGCTCCTCGCGGATCACCCATGCGGTCATCGTCTCCGGAAGCGTTCCCGGCTCGGTCGCGACGGTCGCGACCTGGCTCACGTCAACAGCCACTTGCACTCCTCTGTGGTCGGCAGATGGAGGCGAACCATAGCCACGACTTGGCGACGAGGTTGCCGGTTGGTCGCGTAGGGTGACCCGCGATGAGCGTCGCCGGGGAGATCGTCCAGGTCAGCGGCCTGCGCAAGCGCTACCGGGCGGAGGGCCCCGAGGCCGTCGCGGGCATCGACTTCACCGTCCGCGAGGGGGAGATCTTCGGCCTGCTGGGACCGAACGGCGCCGGCAAGACGACGACGATCGGCGTGATGACGACGCGCGTGAAGCCGACCGGCGGCACCGTCCTCGTCGACGGGCACGACGTCACCCGCGAGCCGGTCGAGGTGAAGCGGCGGATCGCGGTCGTGCCGCAGCTCAGCAACCTCGACCGCAGCCTCTCCGCGATCGAGAACCTGACGTTCCACGCCGCCTACTTCGGCGCCGGCCGCCGCGAGCGGCGCGAGCGGGCGCTCGAGCTGCTCGACCGCTTCGGCTTGAGAGAGCGGGCGAAGGACCAGGTCGGCAGATACTCCGGCGGGATGGCGCAGCGGCTGATGATCGCCCGCGCGCTGATGCACCAGCCGCGAATCCTCTTCCTCGACGAGCCGACGACCGGCCTCGACCCGCAGTCGCGCCTCTTCCTCTGGGAGACGATGCTCGACCTGCGCACGCGCGGCACGACGCTCGTCCTGACGACGCACGACATGGCGGAGGCCGACCGCCTCTGCGACCGCATCGCGATCGTCGACCACGGCAGCATCATCGCGCTCGACACGCCGCGCGGCCTGCGGACGCTGCTGCCCGCCGCGCGCGGGCTCGAGCTGCTGGTCGAGGGCGCCGAGACGGCGGTCGCGGTCGACCGCACGGCGGAGCTGACGGACGTGTTCGGCGGGCTCCCGGGCGTCGAGAAGGCCGACGTCGCCGACGCCGGCGACGAGCGCTGGCGGATCCGCCTCTACGGCGAGGGCGACGACCTGCCCGCCGCCGCGCTCGCGGCGACCGGGCGCGCCGGGCTCGCGCTGATCGAACTGCGGCGGCTGGAGGGCAGCCTCGAAGAGGTCTTCGTGCACCTGACCGGACGGGACATGCGCTAGTGACCGCACAGGTCCGCACCTTCCTTGCCCTCTGCAGCCGCGACCTGTGGGTCACGGTCCGCCGCGAGCCGGCCGGCTTCCTGATCCAGGCGCTGCTGCAGCCGCTCTTCTTCCTGTTCGTGTTCGGCCGCGTCCTGCCCGACATCGGCGCCGCCCAGGGCAGCTACGGCACGCAGCTGCTGCCGGGGATCATGTCGCTCACGCTCGTGCTGACGGCGCTGCAGAACACGGCGCTCCCGCTCGTGATCGAGTTCTCCTTCACGAGAGAGATCGAGGACCGCCTGCTGGCGCCGATCGCGGTGCCGTGGGTCGGCGCGCAGAAGATGCTGATCGCGGCGCTGCGCGCGATCGTCGCGGCGGCGCTGATCCTGCCGCTCGGCGCGCTGATCCTGCCGGGCGGGATCGACCTGCACCACGTCGCCTGGGGCGCGCTGCTGCTCGTGGCCGTCTTCGGCTCGCTGACGGCCGCCGCGATGGGCCTCGTGCTGGGGACGGTCGTCCAGCCGGCGCGGATCTCGATCATGTTCGCGCTGATCCTGACGCCGCTGATCTTCACCGGCGCGACCTTCTACCCGTGGCACGCGCTGGAGCGGCTGCGCTGGTTCCAGGTCGTCACGCTCTTCAACCCGATGACGTACGTGAGCGAGGGCATGCGCGCCTCGCTCACGACCGCCGCGCACCTCGGCTCCGGCTGGATCGTGCTGGGGATCGGCGTCGCCTTCGTGCTCTTCTGGGCGCTCGGGCTGTGGGGCTTCATGCGCCGGGCTGTCGCGTAGCCGCTCGTCCGCTCCCGCAGAGCTTGCACAGCCCTTACAAACGGTCCGCTCCGAGGGCCAAGACGCCGGTTTCGCGTCGGTGGGGGTAACCACCGAAAGGAGCCGTGCCATGCGCAGGACCAGGAGCATCATCACCGCCGCGGCGGTGCTCGGGGGGATCGCGGCGCTGCCGGCGGCCGCGTCGGCCGCCGTGCCGACGATCGCCGCGTCGCCGAACCCGACGACGGCCGGGGACCCGGTCGTGATCTTCGGCACCGCGACGCCCGGGACGCGCGTGCGGCTGTGGCACCGGATCAACCCGGCCGCCCGCTTCACGCCGCTCGGCTCGCGCGTCGCGGACGCCGCCGGCCGCTACGAGTTCGACCGCGCCGACGGCGTCGTCACCACGAACCGCAACTGGTACGTCGTCGACGGCGGCCAGCGCAGCGCGACCGTCAACGAGAAGGTCTCGGCGCTCGTCACCGTCACCGGGCCGACCGGCTCGAACCTCGTGACCGGCGCGAGGTACACGTTCTCCGGCAGCGTCAGCCCGAGCCACAAGGGCGCGCGCGTGCTGCTGCAGCGCCAGAGCGCGTCGGGCGACGGGCAGGCGTGGACGACGATCGACAGCGGCCGCGTCGGCGCGAGCGGCTACGCGATCGTCCACCGCTTCCGCGCCGCGGGCGACGCGAACCTGCGGGTGCTGCTGCCGGCCGACCGCCGCAACCTCGCGAGCGGGTCGGACGTGCTCGGCTATCAGGTGAGCGAGAAGCAGAACGCGAAGCTGTCGCTCGTCAGCTCGGCCGACCCGCTGGCGGTCGGCGGCTCGGCGACGCTCAGCGGGCAGGTGACCGGGGCGACCGCGCCGGAGCCGGTCACGCTCTACGCGCGGGTCGCGGGCGGCCGCTTCGCGCCCGTCGCGACGGCGACCACCGACGCGACCGGGGCGTACGCGTTCCCGCCGGTCGCGCCGATCGTCAGCACCTACTACCAGGTGCGCACGAGCGCGCTCCACAGCGCCGTGCTGTTCGAGGGCGTCGGCGACGTGATCACCGCCTCCGCGAGCGCCACGACCGTCGTCGCCGGCACGACGGTGACGTTCACCGGCACCGTCGCGCCCGACAAGAGCGGCCACGTGATCCTGCTCCAGCGCCAGGACCCGACCGGCAGCGGCTGGCACACGGTGCAGACCGCCACGGTCGGCGCCGGCTCGACGATCTCGATCGCGCGCCGGCTGACGGTCGCGGGCGCGAAGGCGTTCCGGCTCAAAGTGCCGGGCGGCCCGCGCAACCAGGCCGGCGTCTCGCAGGCGTTCCCGATCACGGTGACGCCGAACGCGACGCCGCTCGCCTGATCCGCCGCTGACGGCTCCGCCCGCGTCGCGCGGCTTCTCTACGTGTCGAAGAAGCGCGCGCGGGCGAACCACAGCACGAGCAGCACGCACGAGAGCACCGCGCCGCCGACGCCGAAGATCAGGAACGACTGCAGGCTCTTGACGTGGTCGACGAGCCAGCCGAAGTTCTGGCCGAAGAAGCCCGTCAGGGCGGTGATCGGGAGGAAGATCGTGGCGACGATCGTGAGCTGCTTCATGACCGCGTTCATGCGGTTGGAGACGGTCGAGAGGTAGACGTCCATCGCGCTCGACAGCAGGTCGCGGTAGGAGTCGACCATGTCCGAGACGCGGATCAGGTGGTCGTAGACGTCGCGGAAGTAGTCGCGCGAGCCGGCCTCGAGCCCCGGCAGGTCGGCGATCTGGTCGATCGCGCTGGCGGCCAGGTCGCGCTGCGGGGTGATCACCCGGCGCAGCGCGACGAGTCTGCGCTTGAGCCGGAAGATGTGCTGGAGCTGCTCGTTGTCGGGGCTCTGGACGATCGCGTCCTCGAGGTCGTCGATCGCGTCGTCGATTCTCTCCATCGCCGGGAAGTACGTGTCGGTCAGCGTGTCGAGGATGCGGTAGACCATGTACGACTCGCTCGCCTCGTCGTCGGCCGCGAGCCGCTTGCGCAGGACGTCCAGCTCGTCGCAGCCGTGACGCCGGACGGTCACGACCCAGTTGCCGCTGACGAGCAGGTGGACCTCGACCAGGCGGGGATCGGGGTCGTCCAGGTGCCGCACGCCGTAGAAGACGATCAACATGTGGTCGTCGTAGCGGTCGAGCTTCGGCCGCTGGTGGAACTCGAGCGTGTCCTCGATCGCGAGCGGGTGCCAGGCGAAGCGTCTGCCGAGCGCCTTGATCGTGTCGTCGTCGGCGCCGATCACGTCGAGCCAGAAGAACTCGCCGCGCGCGGTGGGGTCGTCGATCTGCTGATCGTCGATGGAGTCCAGGACGTGCATGCGGAAGTCGCCGGGGACCGTACTGCCCGGATCGGCGGCTCCGGTGGCGGCGACGCCCCGTCAGCGCCGCCTAGGGCAGCGAGAGGCTCGACTGCGCGCTGGCGCGCTGGCCCGCGACGGTCAGCCGCGCCGGCCGCGTGCGCTGGTCGCCGCGCACCGCGACGACGCAGTCGCCCTCGATCAGCTCGAGCGGCAGGCGGGCGGTCCCCTGCGAGTTGATCGGCCCGCTCGACGCGTTCGCGCTGACGCAGGCGCTGCTCGACCCGGGCGGCGGCGAGAGCGTCAGGTCGCGCGCGCCGGAGCTGATGTTGGAGACGACGAGGACGACGGGCCCGGCGCCGATGCGGGCGGTGGAGATCGAGACGCGCGCGTTCGTGACGCTGACGGCGATGTTCTCCGGGGCGGGCGGGCGCGGCTCGTTCTTGTAGTCGCCCGAGGATCCGCACCCCGCGACCAGCGCGGCGGCGCCGAGCACCCCGACCATCAGCTTGCGCATCGTGGCTGGCTCTCCCTTGTGTCCCGGTCCGTCCACCGGCTCGGTCGGCGCCGAGCACGACCCGGCGCTTCCGCGGCGCGAACCTTAGCCGACTGACCAGTCAATCGCGAGCTGGCCGGCGAACGGGAACGCGCACGTTCCCTCGCGCGGGCGCGCGCGAAGACGGGCCGGGGCTTCCGGCGATGCTGCTGAGCAATACGGGCAGAGCACGGCAGGGGCGGCACGGACCGCCCCTGCCGTGCTAACGCGCGGGGTCGGGGTCCCTGGTCGGTCCGCCGGACGACTCCGGCGGGCTCGCGACGCGCTCACGCTCGTCGGCCACCTCATGGAGCGAGCGCTGGAGACGCTCCCACGAGATCAGCTCGGCTTCTTCGTACGCCTCGCCGGCGAGATCGCTGACGCTGGTGCGGTACTCGTCCCACGCGGTGCGGGTCCGCTCGTCGAGCTCACGCAGTTGTCGTACGGTTTCGTGGTCCGCTGCGAAGGTGGTCATCGGGCGCCTCCTTCCTCGAATTGGTGCCCTTCATGGTACCCCTGTGCGCGGCGACCATACGAATGGTGCCGCTTGCAGACCTCTTCGGACGCCGTGGGCGGGACGGATCAGCGGCCGGATCAGAACGGCAGCGCGACGACCTCGGCGCGTGCCGCGCCGGCCGTCACGGCCGTGCCCGGCTCCGCCTCGCGGCGCAGCAGCGCGAGCCCGATCGTCCCGTGCGACGGCGAGCTGACGACGCTCCCGAGCACGCCGACGCGCTTGTCGTCGAGCGTCAGCTCGGTCCCCGGCGCGACCGGCTCGGACAGCAGCAGCCCGCGCAGGTGGCGGTTCGGCTTGCCCTTGTAGTACAGCCGCGCGACCGTCTCCTGCCCGACGTAGCAGCCCTTCGTGAAGGAGACCGCGCGCTCGTTGAGGTCGGCCTCCTGCGGGATCGTCGCGTCGTCGAGGTCGAGCCCGTAGCGCGGCCGGCCGCGCTCGACCCGCAGCGTCTCGGCGTCCTCCTCGGCGACCGCGACGGCGCCGGCGGCGAGCAGCGCGTCGCGCACGGCGGCGGTCGCCTCGGCGTCGCAGAGGACGTCGACGCCGACGTCGGTCGCGATCAGCAGGACGGGCGCGTCCGCGATCGTGGCGGGCGCGTTGTCGTGCTCCTGCTCGCCCAGCCCGGCCGCCTCGGCGCCGGCGAGGCGGCGCGCGTCGGGGCCGATCAGCGACAGCAGGCCGCGCTGGAGCGTGCGCTTGTGCAACTCGACGGCGAAGCCGATCTTGAAGCGGTGGATCATGTTGAAGAGCTCCTGCAGCGCGACGCGCTCGGTGTCGAGCAGCAGCTCGTCACCGGTGTCGAGCACCCGCAGGTCGCCGAGCATCTTCCCCTTCTGCGTCAGGAAGGCGGCGTAGCAGCCGTGCCCGGGGGTCAGCGCCAGCACGTCGTTCGTGACCTGGCCCTGCAGGAACTCCTTCGCCTGCGTGCCGGTCAGCGCGAGCTTGCCGCGCTCGGAGCGGTCGAGCAGGCCGCTGGTCTCGCGGACCGCGCGCTGCTCCTCGGTTGCCTCGGAGATCGTCGCCATGGGTCCGAGGATAGCGGTCGCCCTCCGGCCGTTTCAGTCGGCGCGTCAGCGAGGTTTTGGTGTGCCATAATCACGTTCGTGATTGCGCTCAAGCCAGATCATCGCTCGACGGCGGTCGAGGACTACACGAAGGCGATCTACGCCCTCGAGGTCCGCTCCGACACGGCCGTCACCACCAACGCGCTCGCCGAGCGGCTCGGCGTGACGCCTGGCTCGGCCTCCGCGATGGTGCGCCGGCTCGACGAGCTCGGGCTCGTCTCCCACGTCCCCTACAAGGGGGTCGTGCTGACCGAGGACGGCCGGCGCCTCGCGCTCGAGGTGCTGCGCCACCACCGCCTGCTGGAGCTGTTCCTGGCCGAGACGCTCGGCCTCCCGTGGGACCGCGTCCACGCCGAGGCCGAGATCCTCGAGCACCACATCTCGGAGGAGCTGGAGGCGCGCATCGCGGCGCAGCTCGGCGACCCCACGCACGATCCGCACGGCGACCCGATCCCGACCGCCGACCTGCGCATCGACGAGAGCCCGGGCGAGTGCCTGGCGACGCTCGAGAGCGGCGCGCGCGGCCGCTTCACGCGGATCTCCGACCAGGACCCGGCGATGCTGCGCTACCTGTCCGAGCGGGGGATCCGCCCGGGCGACGACTTCGAGGTCGTCGAGAAGCAGCCGTTCGACGGGCCGCTGTTCGTGCGCTTCGCACCGGCGACCGAGGTGCATGTCCTGGGTGGCTCGCTCGCCGCCGCGATGCGGGTGGACGTGCATCAGTGACGCCCCCGGTGAGCGCGCCCCCGGAGCGGGCCGTCACCGCTGACGCGCCGCCGCGCGCGACGTTCAAGCAGATCCGCGCCCGCAGGGGCCTGCGCGGGATCCTGCC
>JAATFK010000312.1 GCA_015655225.1 Solirubrobacterales bacterium
CCCCGCCCGAAGCGGCGAGCTCATGACCTCCATCCGCGACACCATCGCCTACTTCTCCGAGCCCCGCCGCCGCCCGGTCTCCCGGATCGTGCTCAGCGGCGGCGGGGCGAGGGTCATGGGCTTCGCCGACTTCGTCGCCGCCTCGACGCGCATCCCCGCCGCGCTCGCCGCGCTGCCGGGGGACCCCGACTTCCTGATCGCGCTCGCGCTCGTCTCGAGTCCCGTCGCCGGACAGCCGGCGCCGGCGCCCGCACCGGTCGCCGTGCCGGCGGCACCGGTTCCTGCCGGCGCCCCGGTACCTGCAGGTGCGTCGCCGGTGCCCGTCCCCGCCGGGGCCGGCCCGGCACCGGCGGCCGTCGCGCCCGCGCCGAAGAAGGAGTCGATCTGGAAGCGGCCGATCGGAGGAGGCCGATGAGCACGATCCCGCCCCCGATGAGCCCCGCGGCGCCGACCGGCCTCGCCTATGTCGGCATGGTGTCGCGGATCGACCTGCTGCCGACGGAGGTGCGGGAGCGCGCCGCCACGCGGACGACCCGCAGCGTCATGCTGCTCCTCGTGCTGCTCGCGGTCGTCGTCGTCGCCGGCGGCTTCGCGCTCGCCTTCCTGCGCTCGCTCGATGCGCAGTCCGCGCTCGCGGCCGCCCAGGCGCAGACCTCCGCCCTGCAGGCGCAGCAGCAGCAGTTCGCCGGGCTGCGCGGACTGCAGCAGCGGGTGGCGCTCGGCGATGCCGCGGAGCAGGTGGCGACGGCGACGGCGGTCGACTGGGAGCAGATCGTCGGCGAGCTCACCTCCGGGCTCCCCGCGGGCGCCGAGCTCGGCGCGATCACCGCGGAGGCGCAGTCGCCGATCCAGACCGAGGCGGCCCCGGGCGTGCCGCTGCAGCAGCCGCGGATCGGCTCGGTGAAGCTGACGGCGACCGACAAGCATCTCGCGGCGCTCACGAAGTGGGTCGCCGCGCTCCAGCAGGATCAGACCTTCTCCGATGTCGTCGCCACGACGGTCACCGGACCGAAGGGCGGCTACGTCGTCACACTGACGGCCTACCTCTCGCCGTCGCTCACCCCGGTGCCGACGGCCACCACGGCGCCGACGTCGGCTCCGACGCCCGCACCGACCCCCGCTCCGACCTCGACGGGGGTGAACGGATGACCGGGCGGCGGCTCTGGATCGCCGGCGGCCTGCTCGCGATCATCGCCATCCTCGCGCTCGGCTGGCTGCTCGTCGTGTCCCCCGTGTTCGACGCGACGGCGTCCAACGACGTCGTGCGCAGCGGCGTCGAGCAGCAGAACGCGCTGCAGCGCAGCCAGATCGCGGCCTTCGGGCGGGTCGATCAGGACGCGCTCGACAAGGATCTCGCCGCACTCGCCGTCGAGTTCCCGGACGCGGTCGACGCGCCCGGTCTCATCGCGGAGGTCAGCGGCGCGGTCGACGACAGCGGCGCGACGCTCACGAATCTCCAGATCTCCGATCCGCAGGTGTTCAGCGGCCTGCCGGCGGCCGTCGACGGGGGTGCGGCGCTCCCGGTCCCCGCGAACGCTGCGACCACGGTGGTGACCGGAGGCCTGCTCGTCATTCCGCTGCAGGTGAGCGTCAACGGCGATCGCGACGCCGTGCTCGCCATCGCCGGCAGGCTCGACGCGCTGCCCCGCCGGCTCCTCGTCACCGCGGTCACGACGACCGCGGGGGCCAAACCGACCGGTCAGCTCACGGTGCTCGCCTGGGCGCTGCCGGACGCCGACGCCGTCAAGGCGACGGGCGGGACCACGGCGCCGCCGCCCCCGAGCCCGACGGCCACCGACAGCGCCACCCCGGCGCCGACCTCGACGGATCAGTAGAAGGTCAGTCCGCACACCAGCGGGATCGGCCCCATCCAGGGATCGAAGCCGACCCGGGGGTCGAGCGCGATGCCGAGCGCGGCGGTCACGAGCGTCGCGGCGACGATGAGGACGGCGACGGTCCCGTCGCGCCGCCGGGTCGGCGCCGCGAGCGTCGGAGCGAGGAGCGGCGCGGTCGCCGCTGCCGCCGCGCAGGCGAGCAGACCCTCGAGCGCGAGATAGGCGAGGTCGTACTCGACCAGGAGGTCGGCGATCCCGGCGACGAGCGCGACGAGACCCGCCCAGCGCGTCGGATCGCCG
>JAATFK010000629.1 GCA_015655225.1 Solirubrobacterales bacterium
CTGGCACCGCCTCGAGCGTGACCGCGCGCTCAACCTGACCCTCGATCGCTTCAAGACCTGGCTGATCGACGCCAATCGCGAACAGCAGATCGACCTCGTGCGCGCCGATCTCGTCGGCGCCATGGACCCCAAGCTGGTCGCCGAGTCCGAGATCGAAGACCTCGGCGCCACCTTCCACTTCGTGGTCGATCGCCAGGCCGGCAACCGGAGGCCGCATGCTTGACAGCACTCGATTGCGCGGCGAGCTGTCTCACATCCAGCGCACGCTCGCCGGCTTCGTCGCAACCGAGCGCGGCAAGGACATCGCCGCCTCGCTGTGCAAGGCCGTCGGCGGCACCACCGCCGCGGTCCTGTGGCAAGCCCTGTTCTCCGACTGCCTGCGCGTCGTCTATACGGCGATCGCCGCCGACGGCAAGCTCGACGACGAAGAGATCGGCGCGCTCTACGAGTTCATCTTCTCGGTCGCGCGCCACTACTCCAACGTGCTGCCCGACTACCGCGACTTCGCCGCGATCGACGAGGAGTCGACCCGCAGCTTCCTCGACCACTACGCCAACGATGGCGGGCCGTTCGGGGAGCGCGCGACGCTCCACTGGCCGGGGCTCACGATGTGCAGCCGCGCCGCCGACCTCGGCGAGCCCGAGCCGCTCGAGCGCTACGAGCGCTTGATGAGCTGGCTGGTCCCCACCGCGTGCGAGATCGGCAAGGTCACCGAAGAAGATCCCAAGCTCGGAGCTCGCGTCGCCGAGATCCACGGCATGCGCAAGCGGCTCGCCGCCGCCGCGGCGGCCAGCGCCACCGCCAAGCCGACCGTCGATCCACGGCTGCGCATCTTCCTCAGTGGCACCGACGTGTTCACCGCGATCCAGCAGGCGTCCTCGGTGTTCGAGACCGACCCGTTCGACGTCGAGAAGATCCACCAGGACGCGCGCACGAGCTTCGAGCAGCTGCTCGAGCGCGCGCTCGATCCGCAGCGCCACGGCGAGCGCGGCCGGATCCTGCTCGTGCTGGGCGAATCGGGTGCCGGCAAGACCCACCTGCTGCGCGGCTTCCGTCGCCACGTCCACGAGTACGGCCGGGGCTTCGTCGCGTACGCGCAGATGAACTCCAAGGCCGAGGACTACGCGCACTACCTCCTGCAGCACGTCGTCGACTCGCTGTCGCGGCCGTACACCGGCCCGTCGGGCGAGCGCACCGGCCTCCGCGAGCTCGCGCTCGGGCTCACCGACCTGGTCGATGACGAGGTGCGCAAGCTGATCGAGCAGCTCGCCGAGGGCAACTGGGAGCTCCCCAAGAACCTCCAGGACTATGTCCACTACCTGTGCGATCAGGTGCTGCAGGCACCCCAGCTCGCGACGTTCAATCCCGACTTCATGCGGGCGATGCTCTACGCGCTGCACCCCGATCAGCGCACCACATCGCGGGTGTACCAGTACCTGCGATGCGATGACATGAACGATTACGACCGGAGCTGGCTCGGCGGCATCGTCGCACGCCACAAACCCGGACAGCCGCTCCAGATGATCCGCGACCTCGCGCGATTCGCGTACGTGACGCGCAAGGCGGCGCTGGTGCTGATGGTCGACCAGGCCGAGCTCTCGACCTACGAGCAGGTGGCGACCGTCGCGATGTTCGACCGCGCGATCAACACGCTGTACAGCATCGTCAGCGAGGTGCCCAACACGATCGCGGTCGTCGCTTGCCTGTCGGATGTCTACAGCGCGGTCCGCCAGAGCTTCACGCAATCCATGCGTGACCGCCTCGACAAAGATCCACCGGCCGAGCGCCTTCAGCTGTATCGATCCTACGAGGAGATCGAGGCGCTGGTCGGGCGTCGACTGTCGTGGCTCTACGCGCAGGCCGGCGTGGCCTACAAGCCGGAAGAGATCGTGTTTCCGATCCCGCCGGCGTCCTTGCGCAAGCTGGTCAATCGCCGGACGCGCGATGTCCTGCAGTGGTGCCATCAGTTCCAGGCACGTAGCGCCGCGGCAAAGAAGCTGGTCGATGGCGACGACATCGTGACGCAGGCATCACCCGTCAAGCCGGAGTCCGATCTCGACAAGATCGCGGCAGCGTGGAACGACGCGTGCCACGCATCGGGGATCGCGATCCCCGACACCGACGACGGCGTCCTCGACGCGATCGCCGCCGCCGCCAAGTTCGTGGCCGGCGAGCTCGGCATCCAGGTGAGCGGCATTTCCCGCAAGCCGATCGTCCCGCAGCTGACGGGCTTGCACCTCAAGCTGCAGGGGCCGGCCGGCGCGTTCGAGCTGCTGTTTGCGGTGACCAACCGTGCCAATTACGGCGGCGCGTTCAACAAGCAGATCGAGCAGCTGCGTAAGACCGCTGGAAAGCACGCGGTGCCGATCGCGGTCCGGACCATCGAGTTTCCCACCACGCCTGCGGCGCTCGGCGCGGTCGGACAGCTCGTGAAGGCAGGGGGCCGGCGCGCATACCTCGATGCTCCGACGCTGCGCACGCTCATCGCCTTCCAGAGGTTCAAGCCGGAGGCCGTCGCGGATCGAGTCGTGGCGTGGCAGCGCCGCGATCGGCCGGTGTCGGCACTACCGCCCATGAACGACCTGTTCGATCTGCAACACCTCACCAGCACGGATGTGCCGGTCATTTCCGTCGACACGCCGGCGATGGGCGTGCCCATCGTCGAGCCCGCCGGCAAGCCCGAGGCATC
>JAATFK010000525.1 GCA_015655225.1 Solirubrobacterales bacterium
CGTCCTCGCCGGCGTCGATCACGCCGACGATGTGCGGGTGCGACAGCTGCGCGACCGAGCGCGCCTCGCGGCGAAACCGCTCCAGCTGGTCGGAGTCGGTCGCGATCTCGCGGTTCATCAACTTGATCGCGACCTGCCGCTCGAGCGTCTGGTCGAGCGCGCGATAGACCGTCGACATCCCTCCGGTGCCGATCCGGGCCTCCAACCGGTACCGGTCGTTCAGCAGGGTTCCGAGCAGCGTGCTCATGTCTCCAACGTCTATTTTGCGCTCGTGCCCGTCATCCATGCCTCCTACTACACCGATCCCGCGTGTCCTTGGTCCTGGGCGCTGGAGCCCAGCCGCCGACGGCTCCAACAGGAGTTTGGCGACCAGCTGCGGATCGCGTACGTGATGGGCGGGTTGGCGCGCGCGTTCGGACCGCCCGAGCGGCTGCTGGGGGAGTGGCTCGACGCCGCCGACCGCAGCGGCATGCCGTTCGATCCGCGCATCTGGCTCGAGGGCGTGCCGGCCAGCTCGCACCCTGCCTGCATCGCCGTCGTGGCGGCCGCCGAGCAGGGCGATCCGGCACCGTACCTGCGCCGGCTGCGGGTCGGGCTGATGTGCGAGCGGCGCCGGCTCGACGGGGTCGAGGCGCTCGTCGCGGAGGCGCGCGCGACGCCCGGGCTCGACGTCGAGCGGTTCCGCATCGACCTGCGCTCGAGCGCGATCCTGGAGCGGTTCGGCGAGCAGCTGGAGCGGTCGCGGGAGGCCGGGGGGCTGCCGACGATCGCGTTCGCCGGCGCCGACGGCGGCGAGCGCCACGTGGTCAGCGGCTTCGTCCCGTACGAAGCCTGGCGCGCCGCCGCGCTCGCGGCCGGCGCCGAGCCGGTCGCCGCTCCGCCGCCCGGGGTGGAGGAGGCGCTGCGCGCCGACGGACCGCTCGCGACGGCCGAGGTCGCCGCGCTCTGCGACCTGCCCGGCCCGCGCGCGGCGGCGGAGCTGTGGCGGCTCGCGCTCGAGTGGCGCGTGCGGGGCGAGCGGCGGCTCACCGAGCAGCTCTGGTCGGTCACCTAGCTCTTCGCCGAGCCGGACGGCCCGGCCGGGCGCGGCGGCAGCGAGGGCAGCGTCGGGTCGGCGCTCGCGGCCGCCTCGTTCTCCTGCTTGACGGCCGCCCAGATCTCCTCGCGGTAGATCGCCAGCGACTTGGGCGCGTCGATCCCGATGCGGACGGTCTGGCCGCTGACCTCCATGACCGTGACGGTCACGTCATCCCCCAGGATGATCTTCTCTCCTGGTCGGCGGGTGATGATCAGCATCGCGCTTCCTCCTTGGAATCGGTGGCCGACCGTGCTCGGGAACCTCTATGCCGCGCGGTTCGCCCCGCCTGCCGCAGCGGTTGCCAGCTCCCCGAAGAGGGCCGCGCGCAGCGGCGCCCCGGAGGCCTGGTTGATGACCTGGTGGCCGCGGCCGTCGTCGATCACGATCGGCGCGCGCAGGTTGGCGGTGAAGTCCTCGAGTTGGTCGCTCGCCCGAACGGTGACATACACGGCGGTCTCGTTCCCGTCGGAGAGTCCGAGCCGCTCGCGCTCCTCGTCGTCGAGGACCAGCTCGAAGTCGGCGAAGAACTGCCGCGGGTCGGTCACCGGGACCGCCAGCGAGGGGTCGTCGAGCGAGTGGAGCCAGAGGAAGGTGGCGTCCTCCTCGCGCGCGACGAGCGTGAAGCGGCGGCTGTCGAAGCCGACCAGCCCGTGGGGGAAGTCGAGCACGCTGTCGGGCGCGACCTCGATCCGCCCGAAGCGCGTGCTGTCGATCGTGTGCGTCACCAGGTGCCTCCTCTAGTTCAGGAAGTCGAGCAGCGAGTTCTGGATGATCCGCGAGCCCATCTGCAGCGCGGCGGTGTAGGCGGAGTTCTGCGTCGAGTAGTCGGTCAGCGTCTGCGCGTAGTCCGCGTCCTGCGTGTCGGAGAGCATGCTCGTCGTGTTCTCCTGCAGGGAGGTGAGCCGCGTGCTCGCGGTCGACAGCCGGTTCGTGCGGGCGCCGACGTCGGCGACGATCTGGTTGAGCGAGTCGAGGTTCGCGTCGAGCCGTGTCAGGTCGGTCCCGCGGAGGTTGTCGGCGTTCGTCGTCGTGCCGCCCTTGAGGTCGTCGGAGATGTCGCGCAGCGTGTCGATCAGCCCGTTGTCGGCGGCGCCCTGGCCGTTGCCGAGCAGCGACGAGATGTCGGTCGTGACCGGCATCGTCACGCCCGGCCCGATCTCGCGCGAGATCGAGTCGGTGTTGCCCTGGAAGGTGTCGGAGCCGTCCGGGTAGGGCTCGGTGTCGGTCGCCGTGCCGGAGAAGACGTAGCGGCCCGCGTACTGGGTGTTCGCCTCCTGCTTGAGCGAGTCGACCAGCTGATCGATCTCGGAGGCGGCGGCGGCGCGGCCGGCCTGGCCGCCGGCGTCGTTGCCGGCGCCGACCACCAGCTCGCGAGCGCGCTGGATGATGTCGTTGACGCTGCTGAGCGCGGCGCCGCTGGCGTTCAGCCAGGAGGTGCCGTCGCTGACGTTGCTCTGGTACTGGCCGAGGCCGTCCAGCTCGCCGCTCAGCTGCAGCGCGAGGCTCGTCCCGTACGGGTTGTCGGACGGCTCGTTGATCGATCTGCCCGACGACGCTCTTCTCATCGTGTCGGTCACGGCCGAGAGGTCGTTCTGCAGGTCGCGCACCGTCGTGCGCGACGTCATCAATGTCGTGATCCGCATGCTCATCGCTACATCCCAGCCGATCCGGTCTTGTTGATCAGGGTGTCGAGGGCGTCGTCCATCGTCGTCATCACGCGGGCGGCTGCCTGGTAGCCGCGCTGGAAGGTCATGAGGTTCGTGACCTCCTCGTCGAGCGAGACGCCGGAGACGCTCTGGCGGCTGTCGTCGATCGAGTCGACGAGCGACTGCGCCGTCGTCTGCGACGTCTCCGCCGCTCTCGTGTCGCCGCCGACCTGCGCGACGAGGGCGTTGTACGTCTTGTCGACGTCGCCGCCGCGCAGCGCCGCGATCGCGATCGCGAGGTCCTGGTTGCCGCTGTCGCCGGTCGAGCCGCTCTGGATGCTGTCGGTCGTCGCGACGACGTTGATCGTGTCGGCGGTCGTTCCGGCGGGGTCGAAGAACGGCGAGCCCGGCTGCAGCGCGTTGACGGCGGTCACGAGTCTGGAGGCGACCTGGTCGAGCGTCGCTCTGTAGCCCAGCAGCGGACCGGTCGGGCTCGCGAGGGTCTGCAGCGCGCCGAGCTGGCCGCCCGGCGAGGTCAGCGTCTGCGGCCACGTGTAGCCGCCGGTCGCGCTCGGGTCGACGAGCGTGACGCCGCCGAAGTCGACTCTCTGCGCGCCGTTGCCGAGGTCGGTGACGGAGACGTTCGCGAGCGAGGAGAGCTGGTCGATCAGCTGGTCGCGCTGGTCCATCAGGTCGTTCGGCGACTGGCCGACCGCGGTCGCGTGGCTGATCGCGTCGTTGAGCGAGGCGAGCGCCTTTGCGTCGTCCTCGATCGTGCCGTTCGTCCCGGTCAGCGCGTCGTACTGCGACTGGGCCGCGGTGGCGTCGGAGGTGAGCTGGTCCGAGAGCGTTCTGAACGTCTGCGTGAGCGTCGTCGAGGAGGTCACGAGCGCCTGGCGCGACGAGGCGTCCTCGGGGTTCTGCGCGAGGTCGCTCCAGGCGTCCCAGAAGTTCGACAGCTGTCTCGAGATGCCGCTCGTGCTCGGCTCGTCGAACGCCGTCTGCGCCTGGTCGAGCGCGCTCGCGGTCGTGCTCGACTCGCCCAGCGAGCTGCTCTGGCCGCGGTACTGCGCGTCGAGGAAGACGTTGCGGATGCGCGAGATCGCGGCGACGTCGACGCCGGTGCCGAGCTGCGCGCCGTTGCCGTTGACGCCCGAGTTGGCCTGCAGCACGAGCGCGCTGCTCGCCTCCAGCACGACCTGCTGGCGCGAGTAGCCGGCGGTGCTCGAGTTGGCGACGTTGTGCGACGTCGTGTCGAGCGCCTGCTGCTCGGCGATCAGGCCGCGCAGGGCGGTCTGGAGTCCGGTGAAGGTGGAGATCGGCATGCGCTCAGGCCTGGAGGTCGAGGGTGTGACGCGGGCCGCCGGAGCTCGGCGGCATCGCGCTGCGGGTTCCGCCGGCGGCGTAGCCGAGCGCCGGCTCGGGGTTGACGAGGCGCAGCAGGTGGTCGAGGAACGCCAGCTCCTGCCGCATCAGCGTCTGGTTGCAGGTGTGCTCGCGGCCGATCTCGGCCAGCAGCCCGCACAGCTCGGCGCTGCGCGTGCGGGCGATCGCCGCCTCGCGCGGCGCCATCCGCTCGGCGATGCGGCTGACGGTGACGGCCTGGACCGTGATCCCGAGCGCGACCGCGGCGCGCGAGAGCAGGCGGGCGCGCTCGTCGTCGAGCCGCCGGCGGCGCTCCAGCTCCGCCTGCTGGGCGGCGACGTGGCGGACGACCGCGTCGACGTCGCGCTCGCGGATCGCGGCGCTCTGCGCGAGCACCGCTTCGAGCAGCCGGGCCGCCGAGAGGACCTGCGCGTCAAGGAAGGCGAGCAGGTCGCCCACCAGCAGCGGGTCGATCCGCCCGCCGGGGGAGTCGTGACGTACGGCGACGGCGCTCATCAGCTCGCCTCTGTGGTCGTGGTGGGCGTGGGCGCGCCGAGCGAGCTGCTGCCCCCTTCGAGGGCGGGGGCGAGCTGCTGGGCGAGCCCGAGCCCGCCGGCGTTCATGATCCCCTGCGCGAGCGCGTCGGGGAGGAGGCTCGCGTACGGCGAGTCGGACGTGTCGTCGGTCGAGCCGAGGCCGCTGTCGTCGTCGGTCGCGTCGTCGCTGTCGTCGCCGAGGCCGTCGGTCGAGGTCGAGTCGGTCAGCGACTGGCTGAGCTGCTGGACGAGCATCTGCTCGAAGCCGAGCGCCGCGCTGTAGGCGTTCTTGTCGGCGGTGCTGCCGGTGCGCACGGACTGCGGCAGCAGCGCCTCGTCGATCGGCCCGATCGCGCCGGTGCTCATTGCTTCACCTGGTTGGCGACGGCGGCCATCTGATCCTGCGTCTGGATCGCTCTGCTCGTCATCGAGTAGGCGCGCTGCGCGTCGATCATGTCGACCATCTCGTCGCCCATGTCGACGTTCGAGCCCTCGAGCGCGCCCTGCTTCAGGGTCGTGGCGGCGGACGCCGCGCGCGGCGCGCCGCTGCCGGCGGTCGGGAGCGAGAGGCTGTTGCCGACCGGCTGCAGTCTGTCGGTGGCGGAGACGGTCACGAGCGCGATCCGCCCGACCGTGCGGCCGTTCGCCGCGACGGTGCCGTTCGCGCTGATCGAGACGTCTCTCGGCTGGGTGCCGGGCGGGACCGTGACGGGTGGCTGGAGCAGGTCGCCGTCGGCGGTGCCGAGGCGGCCTCTCGCGTCGAGTCTGAGGCTGCCGTCGCGCGTCAGCGCGGTCGTGCCGTCGGCGCGGCGCACCTGCAGGTAGCCGTCGCCCTGGATCGCGACGTCGAGCGGGTCGCCGGTGCTCTCCAGCGCGCCCTGCGCCTGCGTGCGGCCGACCGTCTCGGCGGCGGAGCCGGCACCGAGGCCGACGCCCGCGCCGGCGGCGTCGCCGGGCGAGTTGTAGAGCAGGTCCCGGAAGCCGATGCGCTCCGACTTGTAGCCCGTCGTCGAGACGTTCGCGAGGTCGTTCGAGATCGCGTCGAGTCGCTGCTGCTGCGCCGCCATGCCGGCGGCCGCGGAATAGAGGCCTTCGAGCATCCGTTTCCCTCTAGCGGTTGACCGTGGTAGTGAAAGCGGAAGTTCTCGCGCAGCGAGAACTTCCAAGGATTCCCGTCAGGGAAGCCCGGCTTCCGCGAGGTGCGGTCCAGCCGGTGCGCTCCGCTCTTCGTGCCGGGTGATCGGCGTCCGTCGGCGAGACTTGGGACCTCGCTAGCTGCCCGTGAGCGAGCCCGC
>JAATFK010000495.1 GCA_015655225.1 Solirubrobacterales bacterium
CTTGCCGATCCTCTCTGATATGCCTTCAAGCGCGAACTTGCTGCCGTGATAGATGCCGAGGCCCGGCATGGTGATCAGGCCGCCGATCGATGTCACGTTGACGATGTGACCGGACCGGCGCGCCCGCATGTAAGGCAGCACGGCCTGAATCAGCGCGACCGGGCCGAACACGTTGACCTCGAACTGACGGCGCACGTCTTCCAGCGCGGTCTCCTCCACCACGCCCTCATGGCCGTAGCCGGCGTTCGCGACGAGCACGCCGATCGGGCCGACGGTGTCCTCGGCCTCGTCCACGGCGCTCGTGACGGCGTCGTCGTCGGTCACGTCGAGGATGCGGGGGACGGCGCGGCCCTCGGGGCTGGTGGCGGCGAACGCGTCGGCGTCCGCCTGCCGGCGCACGGTCCCGACGACGGTGTGGCCGGCGGCCAGCGCGCGCGCCGCGAGGGCCTGCCCGAGGCCGCTGCTGACGCCGGTGATGAAGAACATGGGGTGGGGGTCGCGTGCCATCGGCACCTCCGGGAAGAAATCGACACAACGCAGATTATTATCTGCACGGTGTAGATTATGCCACCGATGGCAACCCCCGACCGACAGCGCGGGCCCCGGCGCCGCCGCGAGACCCCCACGAAGGGCGATCTGCGCGAGCGGGCGATCCTCGACGCCGCCGAGGCGCTGCTCGCGCGCGACGGCGTCGAGCCGCTGACGGTGGAGGCGATAGCGCGCGGCGCCGGCATCTCGCGCGGCTCGCTCTACTTCTACTTCGGCTCCCGCCAGGAGGTGCTGACGGCGCTCGTCGCCCGCACCGTGGACGTGCTCGCGCAGGACGCGCTCGCGGCCGCCGCCGCGCTCGACGCGCCGCCGCTGGAGACCGTCCGCGAGTCGCTGCGCCGGACCGAGCGCAGCTGGCGCGAGCACGGCCCGGTGCTGCGCGCGGCGGTCGACCACGCCGCCGCGATCCCCGAGATCGGGGTGCTCTGGAACGACACCGTCGTCGACTACGCGACGGTGATGACTGCCGTCCTGCGGCGCGCCGGCCTGCCCGACGGCAGCGGGGCGACCGGCGCGGCCGCCCTCGCCCGCGCGCTCTGCTGGATGACGGAACGGACCTACTACGTCGCCAGCTCCGCGCCGGACGGCAGACAGGGACTGCGGGCCGCGACCGCGACCTGCGGCGAGATCTGGGCCCGCGTGATCGCCTCGGCATGACCGAGCCGCCGCTCACGACGCTGCTGTCCCAGGCGCTCGTCGCCTTCGTGATCGAGCTGGACGAGGCGTTCGAGCAGCGCCTCTCGCACTACACGACCGATGGCGGCCGGCGCGGTCGCGCGCGCGGCACGCTCTGGCTGACCTCGTGGGCGATGTGGGCGACCTACATGCGCTTCGTGGACGAGGAGGGGATCACGCTGCCGGAGCTGCGCCGCCAGGCCCGCACCGGGACCAACCTCGACGGGATGCGGCGCTGGGGATACATCACGCGCGACGCCGGCGTGATCCGCGCGACGCCCGCCGGCCTGCGCGCGAGAGCGGTGTGGGCGCCGCTGCCGGAGGAGATCGAGGGACGCTGGCGGGCACGGTTCGGCGACGGCGCGATCGACCGCGTGCGAGCCGCGCTCGCTCGCGCGTTCGAGCGTGGCGGTGGGGCGCTGTCGCTGGCGATCTGCGCCGACGTTCTCCGTGTCCTCGACGAACGCGGCGTCCAGCAGCGCGAGCTGCCGTCGCGCTCCGGCGTCTCCAGAGTCGCCGTCGAGATGGCGCTCGGGATCCTCCGCAAGCGCGAGCTGGCGGTCGTCGTCGCCGACCCCGACGGCAGCCGCTTCAGAGTCGTGCGCCTGACGCCCGCCGGCGTCGCGGCGCGCGAGCAGACGCACCAGCGGCTCGCCGCCGTCGAGCGCGGCGCGGCGGAGCGCGTCGGCGAGGAGGCGCTGGACGAGCTGCGCGCGGCGCTCGCCGCCGTGGTCGGCGACCCCGGCGCCCGCCCCGCACCGCTGCTGCTCGCGCGCGAGCCGTGCCCGGACGGATGGCGCGCGCGGGTCCGCGGCGCCGATGTGTTGCCGCACTTCCCGATGGTGCTGCACCGGGGCGGCTTCCCCGACGGGAGCTGAGCGAGCGCGGTGCCGCTCAGCTCGCGAGCTGCCCGGGTGCCGCGTCGCGCGCGGCCAGCCAGGCGGTCAGCTCCGCCGCCGGGCAGGGGCGGCTGAAGAGGTACCCCTGCGCGCTGTCGCAGCCGTAGGCGACCAGCAGCTCCAGCGCCTCGGGATCCTCGACGCCCTCGGCGACGACGCGCAGGCCGAGGCTGTGCGCGAGGTCGATCGTCGAGCGCACGATGATCGCGTCGTCGCCGACCGTCGCGATGTTCGTCACGAAGCTCTTGTCGACCTTGATCTCGTCGACCGGCAGCCGCTGGAGGTAGACGAGCGACGAGTAGCCGGTCCCGAAGTCGTCGATCGAGAGCCGTTCGCCCATCCGGTTCAGGCGCGCGAGCACGTCCGGCACGGCCGTGTCGATCAGCGCGCCCTCGGTGATCTCGAGCGTCAGCCGGTAGGCCGGCGGGGAAGAGTAGGACGTTCATGCCCGCGACGTTGCGAACCGGCGCGGCGCCCGCGCTTGCGCTCGCCGCGGCGGCCCTCGCCGCGTGGCCGCCGAGAAGGATCGCGGGGGCGGCCACCGCCGCGCCCTTCGGGAGGTCGCCGCGGGTGATCCAGCCGGGGGGCGTCGTCGTGGTCGGATCTGTCCATCGGTTCCTCTCCTGTCACCGCGACGGGCGCGTCGCCGCTCTCGTGACTCGTGCAGTCGGGGACCACGCCGGCCGCGAGGCAGCCGGCGAGCCGCGGCTTCTGCATCAGCGCGCCGTCGCCGCGGACCGCCGCGCCCTCCGGGGCTTTCAGCGCGAGGGCGGGAGCGCAGCCGGCGGTGGCCGCAACGGTCGCGTCGGCGAGGCAGCCGGTCGTGCCCGTCGGCTGGGAGAGGGTGCCGGTCGACGGGTTGCGCGTGCGCACGGCGATCGCGCTGCCGGCGAACGCGGCGACGTAGACGGTGTGGCCGTCGGGACTGACCGCGACCGAGTTCGGTCCGCGCAGCGCGAATGCCCGCGCGCAGCAGCTGGCGCCCGCCAGGGCGATGCAGCCGGCGGTGCCGGTGGCCTAGGTCAAGCTCTCGGTCTTCGCGTCGCGCGTGAGGATCGTGATCGCGAGCGCGTGAGAGCCGACGAAGGGAGCGGGACCACGCAGCGCGCGTGCCGGGGTGCAGTTCGCCTTCGGCTTCGCCGCAAGGCAGCCGGCGCGGCCGGGAAGCTGGGCGAGCGCGCCGAGCGCCGAGACCGGCTCGCGGGCGCGGATCGGGGTCGGCGCCGCGACAGCGCTGGCGGGGAGGACCAGCGCGAGGAGGAGGAAGGAGGAAGCGCATGCGAGCGTGACCGCAAGGCCACGCCCGCACCCGACCACTAAAGATAATCAGCAGATTTAGTGTGCGGGACAGCCGTCCTCGGAGAGACCTCTCACTGAGCCGTCGGGCATCACCGTGTTGCAGAAGACCGCCCCGGTCATCTGAGCCCCCGAGAGCTTCGCGCCCAGCAGCGAGGACTCGCTGAAGTTCGTGCGCGTGAGGTTCGCCCCGCGCAGGTCGGCCGCCGTCAGGTTCGACTGCGAGAAGTTCCCGCCGGTCAGGTTCGCGCCCCGCAGGTCGGCGCTGTCGAAGACGCTCGTGCGGCCGTCGGCGCCGCTCAGGTCGGCCCGGCGCAGGTCGGCGCCGGCGGCGACCGCGAGGCCGAGCGACGCGTTGCGCAGCGAGGCGCCGCGCAGGTTCGCCCGCACGACCGAGGTCCCGCCGAGCTTGATCCCGTCGAGCCGCGCACCGCGCCAGTCGGCGAACGCGATGTCGCCGAGCTGGAGGTTCGCGCCGCGCACGTCGGCCCCGCGCAGGTCGGAGTAGGCGAGGAAGCCGCCCTGCAGGTCGGCGTCGTGCAGTCTCGCGCCGCGGCAGTCGGAGAACGCCTTGACGACGCAGCCGCGCACGGTCGTGCCGGACGCGACCTGGTGGCCGTGCTCGAGCGCGTAGACCGCCGGGTAGACCGCGCTCGTCACCGGCAGCGCGATCGGCTTCGCGCCGGCCGGCGGCCTCGTTCCGTGCTGGCCGGGGCAGAGGCCTCTGCGCGGCGCCTTCACACTGCCGTCCGGCATCAGCGTGTTGCAGAACGAGGCGCCGCGCAGGTTCGCGCCGGTCAGCTTCGCCCCGCTCATGTCCGCGTTGGCGAGGTTCGCGCCGCGCAGGTCCGCGCCCGTCATGTCGGTCCCGTTCACGTCGGAGTCGGAGATGTTCATCCCGCGCAGGTCGGCGCCGCGCAGGTTGGAGCCGACGATCGCGCCGAAGTTGAGGTCGGCCCCGCGCAGGTCGGCCCCGCGCAGGTTCGCGAGGCTGAAGGCGGCGAACGTCAGCGTCGTGCGGCGCAGCGTGGCGCCGGAGAAGTCGGCCAGCGCCGGCGTCGTGCTGACGAGGCTCACGCCGGTCAGGTCGGCGCCGCGGA
>JAATFK010000646.1 GCA_015655225.1 Solirubrobacterales bacterium
CCGCGTCGCCTCGGCGAGCGCGTCGAACAGGTCGAGCAGCTCCGGCGCGCGGTCGGCGACGGCGTCGCGCTGGCGGGCGACGGTCGCCTCGTCGCCGCGCACGAGCGGGCCGGTCAGCGCCCGCTCGGGGCCGAGCGCGGCCCAGTTCTCGACCGTCGCGCGCACGAGCGGGACGAGCGCCCCGCGCTCCAGCCCGGCGGTCGCGGCCAGCCGCTCGGCGGCGGCCTCCAAGGTGACGAGGAAGTTGGAGGCGAGCGACGCGGCGGCGTGGTAGGCGACGCGGTCCTCCTCCGCGACCGGGACCGGCACGAGCCCAAGCCGCAGCGCGAGCGCGCTCGCGACGCCCGCCGCCCGCGCGCTCGACCCCGCGACGGCGGCGTGCGCGCCGGCGAGCGGCGTCGGCCCGTCGGCCGTCACGGTCATCAACGGGTGCAAGGAGAACGCCTCGTGCGGCGCCAGCACGCCGAGGCCGGTCGCGCCGGAGCAGTGGCCGACGAGCGGGCCGGGGGCGATCGCCGCGGCGGCGGTCGCGATCGCCGCGTCCGGGACGCAGAGCAGGACGAGGTCCGCGCCGGCGCCGTCGGCGCCCCGGCCGAGCGGTCCGTCGACGTCGACCCCGGCGTCGCGCAGGGCGGCGGCGAGCGCACGGCCGAGGCGGCCGGCGCCGACGATCGCGCAGCGAGCGCGGTTCAGGTCAAGGGGGGTCATTTCCCGTTCCAGTTCCCACATGCGGTGGAGATACCGGTCGAGCCGATGGTGGTTACAGATGCGACATGTCCGTCCCCGCAGGTGACGGCTGTCACAAATGGTAGCCATCCAGAGATCGCATTACCATCGCCACCGTGAGCACGGCAACGGAGCGGCGCGAACAGCTCAAGGAGGTCTTCCGGGAGGCGAGCGGCTGCGTCAGATGCCCGCTCTCGGAGACGCGCACGACGGTCGTCTTCGGAGCCGGCAACGCCGACGCCGACCTGATGTTCGTCGGCGAGGCGCCGGGCGCGAACGAGGACCGCACCGGCCTGCCGTTCGTCGGCCAGGCCGGCAGACTGCTGGAGCAGCTGCTGGGGGAGATCGGCCTCGTGCGCGAGGAGGTCTTCATCGCGAACGTCCTCAAGTGCCGCCCGCCCGGCAACCGCGACCCGCGCCCGAGCGAGATCGAGACCTGCCGCGGCTACCTGCACCGCCAGCTCGAGCTGATCCAGCCGCGCGTGATCTGCACGCTCGGCAACTTCTCGACCAAGCTCCTGCGCGGTGACCCGACCGGCATCTCGCGCGTCCACGGCCAGCCCGAGGTGCGGGTGATCGGGCCGCGGGCGGTGCGGCTGTTCCCGATCTACCATCCCTCCGCCGCGCTCTACACGCGCAGCATGCTCGACACCCTGCGGGCCGACTTCGCACGGCTGCCGGAGCTGCTGGCACTCGAGCCGCCGCCCCAGCCGGCGGCGGTCGAGCCGATCCCCGCGGTCGCGCCGGAGCCGCTCGTGGAGGAGCCGGCCGACCTGCTGGAGGAGGCGGCCGAGGACGCCGCGCGCAACGGCGAGACGGAGGCGCCGGTCGCATCCGAGGATCAGCTCGGCCTCTTCTGAGTCCTGACGGATTCACCGCTTCTTGGGGGAATCCGTCCATGTCATCTAGCTGACCGCCGTCGCGCCCCGTATCGTCCCGCGCATGGCGACGATCGGGGCCAGGATCGCGGAGCGCGACCGACGGCGTTTCGTCGGACGACGGCCGGAGCTCGCGTTCCTCGAACGCTGCCTCGAGGGGGAGACGGACGCGGCAGTCGTTTTCGTCCACGGGCCCGGCGGGATCGGCAAGAGCACCCTGCTGCGGGAGCTGGCGCGCCGCGCCGGCGCGTGCGGCCGGCGTGCCCACTTCGTCGAGGGCCGCGAGCTGGCGCCGGCGCCGCTCGCGCTCGACGAGGCGCTCGGCCCGGCGCGCGAGGACGCGGCGCCGCTCGTCCTGATCGACACCTACGAGCTGATGGGCGCGCTCGACGGGTACCTGCGCGAGCAGGTCGTCACCCACCTGCCGGAGCGCGCGTTGGTCGTGATCGCCGGCCGCGAGCGGCCGAGTCGCGGCTGGTTCGAGGGCGGCTGGGAAGGGCTCGCGGTCGCGCTCGAGCTGGGCGGGCTGTCGAGCGACGAGGCGCACGAGCTGCTGTCCGCCCACGGGGTCGAGGAGGGCGAGCGCGCGATCGACCTCGTCGCCTGGGCAGAGGGCTCGCCGCTGGCGCTCGCGCTCGCCTCCGACGACGCGCTCGCGACCGCGCCGTCGCCGGCCCCGGGCCGCGAGGGCCGCGAGGACGACCTGGAGCGGCCCGAGCTGGTGCGCGCGCTGATCCACCGGCTCGCGCAGGCCGAGATCGACGGGCCGCACCCTGGCCCGCTGGCGGTCGCGGCGGTCGCGCGCGTGACGACGATCGACCTGCTGCGCGAGGTGCTGCCCGACGTGGACGCGGTGCAGGCGTACATGTGGCTGCGGGAGCGGTCGTTCGCGGAGCCGCTGGGGGAGGGGATCGCGCTGCACGACCTCGTGCGCAAGGCGCTGCACGCCGACCTGCGCCACCGCGACCTCGACCGCGAGCGGATGCTGCGCCGCCGGATCGTCGACCACCTGCACGCGCGCGCCCGCGCCGGCCACGAGCTGCTGTCGATCGACCTCGCGCACCTGATGGAGAACGAGGCGATCCGCTGGGGCTTCTCGTGGGAGGGGTCGGGCGAGTACCGCGTCGACGAGGTGCGGCCGGGCGACGCCGACGAGGTGCGCGAGCGGCTGGGGGAGCGCGACGTGCCGGAGCGCTGGCCGCACGTCGCGCCGTACTTCGAGCGCGCGCCCGAGCGGATCTCGCTCGTGCGCGACCTGAGCGACCGGATCCGCGGCTTCCAGCTGTCGGTCACGATCGACACGGCGCCCGCCTTCGCCGACGAGGACGTGCTGCTCGGCCCGTGGCTCGCGCACGCGCGCGAGCGGGCCGACGGCCGCGACGCCGTGCTCTGGCAGGCGGCCGTCGACTTCACCGGCGATCCGCGCGGGCGGGTCCAGTCGATGCTCGGGATGTCGGGGATCCTGCGGTCGGGCGTCGTGAACCCGCGCTTCTGCTACCTCCCGATCGACCCCCGGATGGAGAACGCGGTGCGCTTCGCGCAGATGTCGGGCGGCGTGCACGTGGAGGAGCTGGACCGCTCGTTCGGCGCGCCCGTCAAGCAGCAGTGCTGGGTGATCGACTTCGGGCTCGGCGGCCTCGTCGGGGCGCAGCGCAACCTCGTCTACGCCGAGCTGGGGCTGGTGCCGCCGCCGACCGTGCCGGTCGCGCGGACGGGCGCGGCGGAGGAGACGGGACGCGCCGTCGCGAGGAGCGAGGACGAGCTGGCCCCGGATCCGGTCACGGTCGAGGACGTCCGCGAGGCGCTGCGCAACCTCCGGATCCCGCACAAGCTGGCCGTCAGCCCGCTCGCGAGCGGGACGACGCAGGAGCGGCGCGCCGCGTCCGTCCGGGCGCGGATCGACGACGCGGCCGCGCGGGCGTTCGGCGCGACCCCGAACGAGGAGCTGCTGCGCAAGGTGCTCGTGCGCGGCTACCTCGACCCGGCGCCGAGCCACGAGCAGGCCGCCGACGAGCTGGCGCTCAGCCGCGCCGCCTACTTCCGCCGCCTGCGCGCGGCCGCCGAGCGCGTCGCGGCGCTCGTGGCGGAGTCGGCCTAGCGGGCGCCGGCGGGGGCCGGCTACTCGACCGCGGGCGCGATCGGCTCGCCCTCGCGTGCGGCGAACGGCAGGACCGGCTCATGCACGGTCGGGTCGAAGCGCTCGCGCCACGCGAGCGTGAAGGAGATCAGCGCGCCCGCCGCCTGGATCGCCAGCAGCGTGAAGGCGAAGCCGTTCGGCTTCGACGGCGCGACCGTCAGCAGCAGGACCGGCTCGGCCACCGCGACCACCCCGAGCAGCAGCAGGAAGCGGGTGCGGCCGAGGGCGAGCAGGTACTGGATCGACAGGTACGTGACCGCCAGCAGGGTGAACGCGACGCCGAGCGGGACCAGCGCGCCGACCGCGTGCAGCTTGTCGGTCCCGAAGGCGAGCTTCAGCAGCTCCCGGCCGCCGGCGATGAAGATCAGCAGCACCGGGATCGCGCAGACGCCGACGATCGCGAGCGCGCGCAGCAGCACCGGCCGCGTGTCCTCGCCCTCGGAGTGGCGCCGCGAGGTCTCGGGCACGAGGTAGAAGCCGGCGCCCATCGCGACCCAGATCAGCACCTTGGCGGCGACCGCGGTGGCGCTGTAGGAGTTGGCGACGCTCTTCGTGAACTGGTGCTTGGCGGCGATGATGTCGATGTTCTGGAGGACCGCGATCACGATCAGCCCGCAGATCGGCGCCCACGCGCGGGCGACGTGGTCGCGCAGGCGGGTCGTCGTGACGACGGGCGCGGCGTCGAGGAGCGGCTCCTCACTGGCCGCGGGCGCCGCGGGCGCCGGCACGGGCGCGGTGGCGGCCTCGGTCAGCTGGCGTCGCAGGTGGATCCCGCAGTAGAGGATCACGGCGGCCATCGAGACGGGCGTGCCGAGGTAGGCGCCGGTGACGTCGAGGCCGAC
>JAATFK010000210.1 GCA_015655225.1 Solirubrobacterales bacterium
GTCCAGCCCGGCTGCACCGGCAGCGGCGTCGAAGGGACCCAGTCGCGTAGCGGCAAGCCGCGCTCGCCGGTCAGCAGCGCGCGGCGGTCGAGGCCGGTGGGCATAGCCTCGATCACGGCCGTCTCGAACTTCAGCGCGCTTCTCGCGATCGCGTCGATGCTCGGCGTCTTCGCGATCGACGACGGGTTGTAGGTCGTCACGAAGTCGCGTCGCGTGCTGTCGGTGACGATCAGGAGGACGTTGGGAGCGTCATGGCCGCGCGGGATCGTCGCGTCGAACTGGTCGGCGCCGCACGCGGCGAGGCCGAAGGCAGCGGCAGAGGCGGCGCTGGCCTGCAGGGCCGTGCGTCGAGAGAAGCGTCGGGTCACGTATTGGAGGGGGTTGGGCCGAGGTTGGGAACAGGTTGGCCGAGTCGGAACCAACCAAGCGTACGAAAGTTGCGCCTGAAAGTTCCGTAAGTCTCCGACGACGGCGCGTGAACGGGCGTCCGCAGATGCTTAGATCTGGCGATCCCCTCCGTCACGCTTCTCCGCGCCTCCCGTCTGCTCGTCATCCTCGTCGGCCTCGGCACCATCGCCGCGATGGCGATCCTGTGGTCCGGCGGGGTCGCCAAGAAGTTCGCCGAAGTCGTGCAGCCGAATGACCTCGCGACCGTCACGAAGGTCGAGGACAACCCCTGCGCGCAGACCGTCGCGACGCGCTGCACGAAGGTCACGATCCGCGTCCTGAGCGGCTCCGACAAGGGCCAGATGGGCTTGATCCAGTCGACCAACGACGGGATCGACCCGACGCTCCACGTCGGCGACAAGATCCGCGTCGCCTCCTCGCCGGAGGTGCCCGGCTACGACTACGGCGACAAGCTCGCGGCCTACGACGTGACCGACTTCGAGCGCGGCAAGCCGATGCTCGTGCTGTTCGGGATCTTCGCGCTGATGGTGCTGGCGCTCTCGCGGCTGCGCGGCTTCTTCTCGCTGATCGGGCTCGGCGTCAGCCTCGCGGTGATCCTCACCTTCGTCGTCCCCGGGATCCTCAACGGCAAGCCGCCGGTGCTGATCGCGATCGTCGGCTCGCTCGCGATCGCGCTGCTGACGATCGTGCTCTGCCACGGGCGAGGGCCGAGAGCGATCGCCGCGATGCTGGGGACGATCGCGACGCTGCTGCTGACGGCCGGCCTCGCCGCCCTCTTCACGAGAACGACGCACCTGACCGGCCTCTCGAGCGACGAGTCGTTCGCGCTGCGCCTGGTCGACCAGCACGTGTCGCTCACGGGGCTGCTGATCGCCGGGATGGTGATCGGCGCGCTCGGGGTGCTCGACGACGTGACCGTGAGCCAGTCCTCGACCGTCTTCGCGTTGCAGGCGGCGAACCCGGCGCTGACCCACCGCGAGCTGTTCGGGCACGCGATGGAGGTCGGGCGCGACCACGTCGCCGCGACCGTCAACACGCTCGTGCTGGCCTACGCCGGCTCGTCGCTGCCGGTGCTGCTGATCTTCGCCTCGGGCGCGATCAGCCCCGGGCAGGCGGTCAGCCTCGAGCTGGTCGCCGAGCAGGTCGTCGGCACGCTCGTCGGCTCGATCGGCCTGATCGCGGCCGTCCCGCTCACGACGCTCGTCGCGACGGTGCTGGCGAGATCACTGACGCGCGAGGAGCTCGCTGCCGAAGCGCTGGGCGCTCACGTCCATTGAGGCGGCGTCGAACGCGCCGGCCGGCTCGGCTGGCGGCAGCGCGCGGACGATCCCGTTGCGCAGCAGCAGGCGCGGGTTCGCCTGCGTGAGCCGGTAGGCCTGGCCGCTCGACGCGCCGGCCCGCAGCAGCAGGTGGAAGCCGAGCTGGAGCGTGTGCTCGCGCGTGCCGGGATGGCCGTCGGAGGCGACGCAGCCGGCGAGCCCGGCGCGGACCAGCCGCACGGCGGCGTCCTGGACGTCGAGGCCGTGGTTGCCGAGCAGCGAGCAGACGTTCACCTGCAGCAGGGCGCCGTCGCGCAGCAGCGGCTCCAGGCGCTCCAGCCCGTCGCCGCCGAGCAGGCCGGCGGAGCGCTCCGGGTGGGCGAGCAGCAGGCCGTAGCCGAAGCGGACGAGCCGGTCGGCGGCCGCGACGAACGCGTCGTCGATTCCCTCGAAGGGGCATTCGAGCAGCAGCCAGCGGGCGTTCTCCGGTCCCAGGGCGATCTGGTCGAGCTGGTCGTGGCCGAGCTCCAGTGCGTCGGGGTGGGCGAGCTCGCCGCCAGGGTGCAGGCGCACGGCGAGGCCCTCGGCGACGATCTCCCGCTGGGTCGCCACGACGAGCGCGCCGAGCTGCTCGATCGTCACGCCGGGGAAGTCGGCGCGCTTGACGTGCGACGTGCAGGCGACGTCGCGCACGCCCTCGGCGTGCAGCCGCCGCGCGTGCGCGACGGCGTCCTCCATCGTCGCGGCGCCGTCGTCGACGCCGGGGAGGAGGTGACAATGAAGATCGACGTAGGACATGTTGATCAGCGACCCTATCGGCCTTTTTGCCCGCACACTGAAGCGTTCCTGTAAACGTTCACTGAATTAACACGCCCGTGACAGAGGCGGCGGGCCGACGGAGCGCTCAGGACGTGAAGTAGGGCAGCGAGGTGCCGTGCGAGTCGATCAGGACCTTCTTGTACAGGTCCGCCATCACGTCGAGGTGCTTCTCGGCGACGTTGACGCGCTCGAACGGATCAGCTCTGAGGTCGAAGAGCGAGCGGCCTCTGTCGTTGCCGCCCGCGATCATCGCCCAGTGGCTGTCGCGCACGTAGAGGTGGTTGGCGTAGCCGCCGTACCAGAACGGCCGCCCGCGAAGGGGCTGCTTGCCGAGCGTCAGCGGCGAGAGGTCGTGACCGTCCATCACCTTCGGGATCGGCGTGCCGGTCATCGACAGGACGGTCGGGCCGACGTCGTGCGGAGAGGCGAAGTAGCCGGTCGCGCTGCCGGCGCCCTTCTGGTCCGGGGAGCGCAGCAGGAACGGGACCTGGATCAGCTCCGGGTGCAGCTCCAGCGCCGGCTTGCCGGTCCAGCCGTACTCGCCCAGCAGGATCCCGTGGTCGCTCATCAGCACGACGACCGTCTCCTCCGCCAGGCCGCTCGCGTAGAACGCGTCGAGGAAGTGGCCGAGCCAGACGTCGGTCATCGTGACGGAGGCGGCGTAGACGGCCGGCAGCCGCACCGCCTCGGCGGCCGTCAGGTAGTCGGAGTGCTTGTAGAGCACGTCGCCCGGCTCGTTGCCGGCGTATCTCGGGTCGCCGTAGAGGTTCAGGTACTTGCGCGGCGGGTCCCACGGCTCGTGCGGGTCGAAGCAGTCGACGACGAGCGCGAACGGCTTGTGTCTCATCGACTCGATCAGCATCTGGATGCCGTAGGTGTAGACGCGCGCGGCGCACGTCTGCGTCTCGTCCACGCCGGCGCCCGTGTTCGCGAGGTACTGGCGCATCCCGTTCGCGTAGCGGGGGATTCTCTGGAGCGCGCCGGGCAGCCAGTGGTCGAGCTGCGGGACGGAGATCGTCGAGGCCTTCTGGCGCACCCCGACCTGACCCGAGACCGGCAGGAAGTGGTTGAGCGTCTTGCGGAAGCCGGCGAAGTTGGGGGTGAAGCCGACGAACGGGTTGTCGGTCACGTAGCTGGTCCAGTAGCCGGCCTTTCTCAGCGTCGCGAGCCACGTGACGTCTCTGTCGGTCAGCCCGTTCCAGCCGGGCGTCGCCGGCAGGCCGGCCTCCGGCTTCCAGTTGCGCCACGGGTAGATCCGCTTGCCGAGCATCAGCGAGCGGCGCGCGGGGACGGTCGGCATCGCCTCCGGGAAGGCGCGCGTGAAGCGCACGCTCTCTCTCGCGAGCGCGTCGATGTTGGGCGTCTGGACCGGCTTCAGCCCGTAGCAGCCGACGTGGTCGTGGCGCAGCGAGTCGATCACCAGCACGAGCACGTTCGGCCCGTCCGGTCTTCTCACGGTGGCACCGAGCGCGCGCCCGGGATTGGTCGCCGCCCCCAGCGCGAGCGCGCCGGCGGTCGTGCCCGCCGCTCTCAGGAACGTCCGTCGATCGATCTGCTGCTGCGTCAAGAGTGCCCTCGCCTTGCCCTCGTCCGTGGAGCGGCCGCCCGATCCTGCCCCTGCTGGACACGGGAGCATGGCGAACGTTGCGGTCGCGCGGGCGCGCTTATCGACGTGATCACAGATCCGACTTGGCGAGACGGCGCGTCGGCGCCATCGTCGGCGGTTCTCTGATCCCCACCGCCCGCTCCCGGAGGCTCGCCTGCCATGCCCGTCCAAACCCCGCTCCTGCCCGTCGACGACGACCACTTCACCGCCGAGGTGCTGGAGTCGCCGGTCCCAGTCGTCGTCGACTTCTGGGCGCCGTGGTGCGCGCCGTGCCGGGTGCTGCATCCGGTGCTCGCGGAGCTGGCGGCCGAGCGCGACGACCTGCGCTTCGTCTCGCTCGACATCGACGTCAGCCAGCGCACCGCGGTCGCCTACCGGATCCTCTCCGCCCCGACGCTGATCGCCTTCCGCGACGGCCAGCCGGTCTTGACGCTCGTCGGCGCGCGCCCGAAGCGCCGCCTCGCCGCCGAGCTGGCCGCCGCCGGGCTCTAGCCGCCGCTCAGCCCGCCGGCGCCGACGAGGTGCGCGAACAGCAGCTCGGCCGCGCCGGCCGCTCCCGCCGCCCGCAGCAGCGCGACGCGGTGGCGCGGCGCGGCGCCGCCCCCGGCCGGCCCCGCGATCCGCGCGACCGCGACCGCGGGCGTCGGCGCCCGCGCCCACGACGCCGGCACGACGCTGACGCCGAGGCCGGCGTGCGCGAGGTAGCGCACGGTCACGGGATCGCCGACCTCGAACAGCGGCACCGGGCTGAAGCCGGCCGCGACGCATGCCGCGAGCACCGTCGCACGCAGCCCGCTGCCGGGCTCGGCGAGGATCAGCGGGCGCTCGCGCAGGTCCCACAGCGTCACCTCGCCGGCGCTGCCGAGCGGATCGCCGGGCGCGGCGATCGCGACGAGTGGCTCGTCGCCGAGCGCGGTCGCGCGGACGCCGGCGCCGTCGAGGCCGTCGGCGTCGCCGCTCGACGCGATCGCGAGGTCGACGGCCCCGGTGCGGACCAGCTCCAGCACCTGCGCCGTCGTCCCCTGGCGCAGCCCGATGCGGATCCCGGGCCGCTCGCGGTGGAAGGCGGCGAGCGCGGCCGGCAGCCCGGTAGCGTCGCCGGCGGTCGCGGCGACGCGGACGATCCCGCGCACGAGGCCGGCGTGAGCGTCCATCTCGGCGCGCGCGGCGGCCGCCTCCCCCAGCATCGCCTCGGCGCGCGGCAGCAGCTCCTCGCCGGCCGCCGTCAGCTCGACGCCGCGCCCGTCGCGGCGCAGCAGCGCGACGCCCAGCTCGTCCTCCAGCTTGCGGACGCCCTGCGAGAGCGCCGACTGCGTGACGTGCAGCGCGTCGGCCGCGCGCGTGAAGTGGCGGTGGCGGGCGACGGCGGCGAAGTAGCCGAGCTGGCGCAGCTCCATCGCGACATCATCGCGCGCCGGGCGCGGCGCACCGGCCACCGCGCCCGGCGCGCCTCCGCCGCGCCGGTCAGGCGCCGCTCAGTTGAGTCGCGCGCGCACGCTCGCGAGCTGGAGCTGCAGGCGCTCGTGGTCGCCCGCCTCCAGCGGCAGCGCGAGGCACAGCTCCGACGCCCGCAGCTCGGCCGACAGGTGGCCGGTCTCGCGCGTGCGGGTGAGGATCAGCGACAGCAGCAGCGAGGCCGCCTCGTGGCCGCACTGCCACGCGAGCTCGGGCTCGTCCAGCTCGCGCGCGTCGACCAGCTCCCACTCCGGCGCCGCGCTCAGCAGCACCGGCGCGTCGAGCCGCGGGTGGGCGAGGAACACGGCGGTCGGGCAGGCGACGAGCGTCAGCTTCAGCCCGGCGCGCCGCGCCGCCTCCAGCGCGACGAGCGCGACCGTCAGCTCGTGCCCGCGCCGGCGCCGGGCGACCTCGTGCGGCAGCAGGTCGGCGAGGCCGAGCGTGCGGTGCGAGCGGGGCTCGACCCGCAGGTGACGCGGCAGGATCGTCTCCAAGGCCAGCAGCTGCTCGACCGCGCCGCTGGAGCGCAGCCCCACCAGGTCGGCGACGACGGGCGCGAGCGACGCGTCGAGCACGGCGGTGTCGAACGGCGCCAGCTCGGCGCCGAGCGAGACCGCCAGCTCACCGTGCGCGGCGCTCTCGGACCCGCTGAGGACGTGGAACGGGACGACCTCAGCCATCGGCGTCAGACGCGGCTGTAGAACTCGACGATCAGCTGCTCGGCGACCGGCGCGTCGATCTCGGCGCGGGCCGGGAGCCGCAGGAATCTGCCGGCGAGCGAGTCGAAGTCGGCTTCGAGCCACTGGCCGACACGGCCGATCTGCTCGGTCGCGTCGGTCGCGGCCGGCCGCACCGGCGCCTCCGGCGCGATCATCACGACGTCGCCCGGCTCGACCCGCCGCGAGGCGATGTCGCAGCGCTGGCCGTTGACGAGCACGTGGCCGTGGCCGACGAACTGGCGCGCCTGCGGCCGCGTCGAGGCGAGGCCGAGGCGGTAGACGACGTTGTCGAGCCGCTGCTCCAGCAGCTGCAGCAGGCGGTCGCCGACGATCCCCTCGCGCTTGCGGGTCGCGTCCGCGACGTAGCGGCGGAACTGCTTCTCGCGCACGCCGTAGTAGCGCTTCGCCTTCTGCTTCTCGCGCAGCTGCTCGGCATAGACCGACTCTCTTCTGCGCCGGGCGTTGCCGTGCTCGCCGGGAGGCGTCGGGCCGCGGCGCTCGAGCGCGCCCTTCCCGTTGAGGCGTCGCTCGCCCTTGAGGCAGAGATCGACGCCCTCGCGGCGCGAGAGCTTCTCCACGGGTCCGGTGTATCGCCCCACGGCGCCTCCTTCGGAAGATCGGGTTGCTAGGGCTTAGGGTGCCCTAAGGACGGCGAAGGGTAGCGCACTCGGGGTGGCGCGTGCCGTCCGGCGGCCGTGCTCAGGCGACGCGGACCGGCGACTCGTCGACCACCGCGACGACGTCGCCGCGGTGCAGCTGGCGTCCGCGACGCTCCTCCGGCTCGCCGTTGACGGTCACGTCGCCGTCCTCCAGCAGCAGCTTCGCGTCGGCGCCCGAGTCGGCCAGGCCGGCCAGCTTCAGCAGCTGGCCGAGCCGGATCATCTCGCCGCGGATCGGGACCTCGCGCATCGCGCCGCTCGCTCGCCCGCCGCGGCCGTCGCGCTAGGCGACGGCGTCCGCCCGCGCGCCGCCCTTCGGGTCCGCCGCGTCCCACTCCTCGTCCTCGTCGGCGCCCGGCGCCTCGTCGGCGCCGGTCGGGAGCGCCGAGGCGATCGTCACCGGCGCGCGGGAGGCGAGCTTGACGCCGCCGGCCTCGTCCGCCAGCACGCCGTCGCGCTTCAGCTTCGAGACGGTCGTCGCGACGGTCGCCTTCGCGATCTTCGTGACCGACGCGATCTCCGAGACGGAGACGCCCGGCCGCTCCTCCACGAGCGTGAGGATCGCGTCGCGGTTGGCGCCCCGCGCCGCGCGACCGCTCCCCTCCTCGCCGGACGCGTCAGTCGCAGCCGCGGCGCGCGGCGCCGCTCTGCGCGACGACGCCGGGCGCGCCGCACGCGCCGGGCTCGCGCCGCGGGCGGCCCGGGCGGTCGCGGCCGCCGAGGCGATCGCCGCCGGGGTGCCGTCGAGCAGGGCGGCCTTCGCGTTCTCGAGCTGCTCGACCTCCGCGACGAGCGGACGCAGCTCGGCGAGGCGCGCCTCGATTTCCTTCTTGAGGCGGGGGAGCAGCGGATCGAGCATGAAAGGGAACCTCCGACGGCAGGGATTGCGAGCGTTGGATCCTAATGATGAACGCGGCGCGCTCAATTCACGAGCGTTCTCAGATCCGCCGCGAGATCGCTCGGGTCGAACGCCACGCCGGCGGAGACGTTCGTCGCGAGCCGTCCCTGTCTGTCGACCAGCCAGATCACGGCGCTGTGCGAGCTCTCCGGGTCGCCCTCGATCTGAGGCTGCGCGAACCACTCCTTCCAGACCGGCTTCAGCTGCGCCTCGGAGCCGATCAGGTAGTGGAACTCGGGCGGCTCCTGATGGCGCTTGAGCCACGCCTTGACCGCCGCGGCGTTGTCGTGGCGGGGGTCGACGCTGACGGCGACGACGCGCAGCCGGCGGGTGTCGGCCGTCCCGATCTGCTGGAGCGCCTGGTGGATCTCCTCGCCGATCAGCGGGCAGACGTCGGGGCAGTTCGTGTAGAGGAACGTCACGAGGTACGGCGTCCCCACGAGCGAGGCGGTGTCGAGCGTCCCGCCGGCCGCGTCGGTCAGCTTGATCGTCGGCGCCGGTCTGTTCGCGAGCGCCGGCGGCAGTCTCGTGCCGAGTCTGAAACGGCCGTCGGGCCCGGAGGTCCCGCCGCTCGACCCGCCGGAGCCGGCGCTGGCGCCGGCGCCGCCACTCGTGCTCGACCCGCAGCCGGCGAGCAGCAGGCCGAGCGCGACGGCGGCGGATAGCAGCAGCAGGAGTTGGGCGCGACGCACGCCGGGTCGCGCCCTCAGCCGGCTTCGGCCGCGGGCGCCGTCGCCCGCAGCCCGTACTCGTCATGCACGCGGAGCGCCCGCACGGTCGAGAGGATCGCGATCAGCGTCAGGACGCACGCGCTCCCCACGCACCACTGGCAGATCGCGTGGATCTTGAACAGCTCGAGGTAGGTCAGATAGAGGCTGAACCCGAACCCGAGGTACGCCATCCCGGCCGTCGCCAGCCTCGGCAGCTCGCCGCGCAGCAGCAACGAGACGAGGATCCCGAAGTACCCGACCAGCCCCAGCACCGGGACCGGGATGCCACCCAGCTTCGCCCACTTCGACGACTGCACCGTCTCGCAGCCATGGCCGATCGCGCAGAGCGGCGCGATCCCTCTGTAGTGGATGTACGTGAGGTAGGAGGCGATCCCCAGGCCGATCACGGACAGGACCAGCAGCGTGCGTTGCAGGACGCGGTCGCTCATCGCCGTCTCACTTCACGATCTTGCCGATGGCGCCGGTGACCGTGTCCGCGTCGAGCGCCGACAGGTCGAGCGCTCTCAGCGTCCCGCCCGTGCGGCCGACCTCGAACGTCGGCGTCGCCGTCACGCCGTATCTCGTGGCCAGCGCGGTCGCGTCGGACAGCTGTCTCTGGACCGCGGCGCTGCCGCGCGCGTTCATCGCTCTCGTGATGTCGAGCCCGGCGACGCCGCCGGCGATTCTTCTGAGGAACGCGTCGGTCACGTAGCCGGTGTTCTCCTCGCCCTGGTTGGCGTAGAAGAGGTCGGCGAAGGTCCACAGTCTGTTCTGCTGCGCGACCGCCGCGCCCATCTGGGCGGCGCGGATCGAGTCGGTGCCGATGATCGTGAGGTTGCGGAACTCGATTCTGAGTCTGCCGGTTCTGACGAACTGGTCGATCACGGCCGGCTCCGCATCGTCCGTGTACTCCTTGCAGTAGGGGCACTGGAGGTCGGCGAACTCGATCATCGTGTA
>JAATFK010000258.1 GCA_015655225.1 Solirubrobacterales bacterium
ACCAGAAGGTGATCGAGGAGTCGCCGTCCTCCTTCATCGACCCCGAAACCCGCAGAAGCATGGGGGAGACGGCGGTCGCGCTCGCCCGCGCGGTCGGCTACGTCTCGGCCGGCACGGTCGAGCTGATCGTGGACGAGCAGGCGAACTACTTCTTCCTCGAGATGAACACCCGGCTGCAGGTCGAGCATCCGGTCACGGAGCTGGTGACCGGCATCGACATCGTCGCCGAACAGGTCCGGATCGCCGGCGGCGAAGCGCTCGGCTACGGCCAGGACGACGTGACGATGACCGGCCACGCGATCGAGTGCCGCGTCTACGCCGAGGACGCCGACGCCGGCTTCGTCCCCGCGACCGGGCGCCTCGCGCTCGTGCGCTTCCCCTCCGGCGACGGCATCCGGATCGACCACGGCGTCGTCGAGGGGGAGGACGTCTCCGCCTCGTTCGACCCGATGCTCGCGAAGGTCGCCGTCTGGGCGCCGACCCGCGCCGAGGCAATCGAGCGCGCCCGTGACGCCCTGCGCCGCACCGTCCTGCTCGGCACGATCACGAACACCGCCTTCCTCGAACGGGTGCTGGCGCAGCCGGCGTTCCAGAGCGGCGACACCCACACCGGCTTCATCGACGAGCACGCCGAGGCCTTGAGAGCGCCGCCGGTCGCCGACGACGAGCAGGCCGAGCGCCTGCTGATTGCCGCGGCGGCGCTCGCGAGCCGTCGCTTCGACGAGCGCCTCGCGGTGCCCGAGCCGCTCGCCTCGATCGGCGACTGGAGGACCTGATGAGCTACGAGATCACCCTCGACGGCGGCGCCACGCACGCCGTCGACGTCACCCGCCTGGGCGCGGAGGCGGCCGTCACGATCGACGGGCGCACCTACCGCGGCAGCCTGCGCCGCGTCGGCGACGGCCACGAGCTGCGGCTCGCCGACCGCCTCGAGTCGATCTGGTTCGTGCTCGACGGCGACCAGGTCCACATCCACGCCTTCGGGCGTGCCTGGACCGCCGCCGTGATCGACCCGGTCGAGCGCGCCCGTGCCGGCGGCCCGTCCGAGGACGTCTCGGCCGCGCCGATGCCGGGCGTCGTGATCGAGATCGCGGTCGCGCCGGGCGACGAGGTCGCCGAGGGGACCCGCCTGCTCGTGATCGAGAGCATGAAGATGCAGAACGAGATCGTCGCCGCGCGCGACGGCGTCGTCGACCGGGTCTTCCTGGAGGTCGGCGAGACGTTCGACCGCGGGGCCAGCCTGGTCTCGCTTGTGCCACTTCCCGAGGACGAGGACGAGGACTGATGCAACGACTGGAGACGCACGTCGACACCTCGTCGCCGACGTACCGCACCTACCGCGAGCGCAACCTGGAGCTGGCGGCCGAGCTGAGAGACACGCTCCACAGAGCGCGCCACGAGCGGCCCGCGAGAGCGCTCGCCCGACTGGAGGAGCAGCACAAGCTGACCGTGCACGCACGGCTCGACCTGCTGCTCGACAGAGGCGCGCCGTTCCTCGAGCTGATGTCGCTGGCGGCCAACCGCCACTACGACGGCGAGGCGCCGCAGGCGCTGCTCGTCACCGGCATCGGCGTCGTGAACGGGCGCGAGGTGATGGTGATCGCGAATGACTCGTCGCTGAGAGGCGGCGCCTGGTATCCGATCACGACGCGCAAGATCGTGCGGGCGCTGCAGGTCGCGCTTGAGAACAGACTGCCGGTCGTCCACCTGCTCGACTCGGGCGGCGCGAACCTCCACCTGCAGGACGAGATCTACGCGACCGCCGGCAAGATCTTCCAGCAGCAGTGTCAGCTGAGCGCCGCCGCGATCCCGCAGCTGGCGGTCGTCTTCGGCTACTGCACGGCCGGCGCGGCGTACACGCCGACACTGTGTGACCAGACGATCATGGTGCGCGAGCGCGGCGCGATCTTCCTCGCCGGCCCGCCGCTCGTGAGAGCCGCGACGGGCGAGGACGTCACGACCGAGGAGCTGGGCGGGGCCGACATGCACACGTCGGTCTCCGGCGTCGCCGACTACGCGGTCGACACCGAGCAGGAGGCGCTCGCGCTGGCGCGCGACGTCGTCGGCATCTGGGCGCGGCGGCCGAAGGCCGACAACGGCGACCGGCGCACGCCGGAGCCGCCGTTCTACGACCCCCAGGAGCTGTACGGGATCATCCCCGACGACGTCAGAAAGCAGTTCGAGATGCGCGAGGTGATCGCGCGGCTCGTCGACGGCAGCCTGTTCCAGGAGTTCAAGCCGAACTACGGCGACACGATGGTCTGCGGCTGGGCCTACATCTGGGGCTTCAAGGTCGGGATCCTCGGCAACAACGGCGTGATCTTCAGCGAGGCCGCGAACAAGGCGACCACGTTCATGCAGCTGTGCGACCGCGACGGCATCCCGCTGCTGTTCCTCCACAACGTGACCGGCTTCATGGTCGGCAGAGCGTACGAGCGCAACGGCATCACGAAGGACGGCGCGAAGATGCTGATGGTCCAGGCGAACGTGACGGTGCCGAAGATCTCGGTCCTCTGCCACGCCTCCCAGGGTGCCGGCAACTACGCGATGGCCGGCCGCACGTGGGATCCCCGGCTCGTCTACGCGTGGCCCAACTCGCGCTCCTCGATCATGGGGCCGGAGCAGGCGGCCGACGTGCTGACGCAGGTCCGCGTCGCCGGCATGAGACGCCGTGGCGAGGCCCCGACGCCGGCCGAGACCGACCGCATCAGAGGCGAGGTGACGGAGTACTTCATGAAGACGTACCACTCCTACTACCTCACCTCCGACCTGCGCGACGACGGCCTGATCGACCCGACCGACACCCGCAACACGCTCGGCATGTCGCTCTCGGCGGTGCTGAACGCGCCGATCGTGCGCGCGCCCGGCGGCGTGCTGCGGATCTGAGCACCCGAGTCCCCGAGCACCAAACCCGAACTCGATGAGAGGAGCCCCGCGATGAGCGAGGTCGTCACCTACGAGGTCGCAGACCAGGTCGCCTGGCTGACGATCGACCGTCCCGAGGCGCGCAACGCGCTCAGCAGAGCCGTCCGCGACGGCCTCTGGGAGGGCTTCCGCCGCTTCCGCGACGACGAGTCCGCCGCGGTGCTGATCCTGACCGCCGCCGGCGAGAGAGCGTTCTGCGCCGGCGGTGACCTGAAGGAGATGTCGGGCGCCGCGATGACCGTCCCGCCGCCCGACTTCCTGCCCTACCTGCAGCGCAGCGTCAGAACCGACAAGCCGATCATCGCGGCCGTCAACGGCGTCGCGTTCGCGGGCGGCTTCCTGCTCGCGCAGATGTGCG
>JAATFK010000007.1 GCA_015655225.1 Solirubrobacterales bacterium
AAGCGCAGCGACGAGGCCTCCGTCGTCGAGAAGGCGCACCGCCGCCCCCGCTTCGTCGAGGACTGCGTGCGCGAGGCGATCGGCGGGGTGCTGGAGCAGTTCGCGGACCTGCCCGACGGCGCGTTCGTCTCCTCCCGCCAGGAGAACCTCGAGACGATCCACCAGCACAACGTCGTCGCCGAGCGCTTCGGCACCCTCGGCGAGCTGCGCGGCGAGCTGCGCAGCGGCGAGCCCTCCCCGGCGCACGTCACGCGCCGCGCCTGGCTCGACGGCGCGACCGCCTAGCGGCGGCGCCCCGCGCGCCGGTTCCTACGCCCGCTCGGTCTCCCGCGCGGGCGCGGGAGTGTGCGCGTGCGCGCGGTCGCGCTCGCCGAGCCGTCTGCGCAGACCGAAGAAGTAGTCGGCGCCAGAGGCGACCGTGACGGCGACCGTCACGTAGACGAGCAGGTCGACCCACAGCGGTCTGTGGTGGTAGGCGATCAGCGCGAGCACCATCGCGATCTGGAAGCACGTCTTCGCCTTGCCGAACTGGCTGGCGGAGATCACGACGCCGGCCTGCGTCGCCGCCATCCGCAGCGCGGTGACGGCGAACTCGCGCGCGATGATCACCATCGCGACCCAGGCGGCGAGCCGGTGCAGCGAGACGAGCGCGATCAGCGCGGCGATCACGAGCAGCTTGTCGGCGATCGGGTCCATCAGCTTCCCGAAGGTCGTGATCGCGTTGCGCGAGCGGGCGAGGTAGCCGTCGAGCATGTCCGTCAGCGAGGCGACGACGAAGACGATCGCCGCCAGCAGGTCGCCGCTCGGGGTCGCGTCGAGCAGCGCGACGACGAGCACCGGCACCAGCAGGATGCGCAGCACGGTGAGGACGTTGGGGACGTTGACCGGAACCATTCGAGCCCCCTACGGTACCGCGCCGCGCCGGGCTGCCTAGGCCTTCAGCCGCCGGCCGGTGCGGAACAGCCAGCTGCTCCAGGCGACCATGATCGCGGCGAGCGCGCCGGTGATCCCGAGCGCGAGCCAGACGTTGACGTCGCTGACGCCGAGAAAGCCGTAGCGGACCGAGCTGATGACGTAGGAGGGGGTTCGCGTGCGACAGCTCGTGCCAGGGCGACGGCAGGCGGTCGATCGAGTAGAAGGTGCCGCCGAGGAAGCTGAGCGGGACGATCACGATGTTCTGGACGAAGCCGGCGAAGTCCCACGACTGCGCGTAGACGCCGACGATCACGCCGAGCGAGGAGAACAGCACGAGCGCGAGGACGACGGCGAGCGCGAGGATCGCGGGCTCGTGCACCGGCACCGAGGTGATCGGGAGCGCGAGGGCGACGAGCGCGACGGCGATCAGGAGCGCTCGGATCGCGCCGCCGAGGGAGAGGCCGAGGTTGACCTCCCACGGCTTCATCGGCGAGGCGAGCACGTCGTTGATGTAGCGGTCGAAGCGGGCCTGGAAGACCGACGAGGAGTTGTTCGTGTAGGCCGCCTGGACCATCGCCATCGTGACGAGGCCGGGGACGATGTAGGCCTTGTAGTCGATCCCGTCGATCTGCTTGATCGAGTGGCCGAGGGAGAGGCCGAAGACGAGGATGAAGAGGAAGGACGCGACGACCGGCGCGGCGATCGTCTGCGACCACAGCTTCAGGACCCGGTGGACCTCGCGGGTGGTCAGCGAGACGAGGCCGCGGTGGCGTTCGAGGAGGCCGGGCCTGGCGGCGGCGGCCGCGTCGTGGCCGGCCGGCGCGGGGGCCGGCATCGGACTGCGGGACATCGCGCTCATGCCGGGGTCGCCGCCGTGGCCGTCGACCCGGCCGCGCTCGCGGCCGCGCCGGCCATCGCCTTGACGTAGACGTCGGCGAGGGTCTCGACCTCGTAGGTCGCGCGGAGGCCGTCGGCGCTGTCGCGGGCGAGCAGCGTGCCGCCGCGGATCAGCGCGATCTCGTTGCAGAGCTCCTCCGCTTCCTCCAGGTAGTGCGTCGTGAGGAGGACGGTGGTGCCCTCGTCGTGGAGGCGGCGGATGTACTGCCAGAGGTCGATGCGCAGTTCGAAGTCGACGCCGGCGGTCGGCTCGTCGAGGATCAGGAGGGGCGGCTCGTGCATCAGGGCGCGGGCGATCAGGAGGCGGCGGCGCATGCCGCCGGAGAGCTTCGGGGCGCGGACGTGGGCTCTGCCGCTGAGGTCGAAGATCTCCATCATCTCCTTGGCGCGGGCCTTGGCGCGATTGCGCTCCATGCCGTAGTAGCCGCCGTGGTAAAGGAGGGTCTCCTCGACGTCGAGGAAGCGGTCGAGGTTGATGTCCTGCTCGGCCAGCCCGATCAGCCGGCGAGCCTCGCCGAGCTGATGGTCGCGACCGAAGATGCGGATCTCGCCGCCGCTGATGCGGATCAGGTTGCAGACCGCGCTGATCAGCGTCGTCTTGCCGGCGCCGTTGGGCCCCAGCAGGCCAAAGAACTCGCCGGCCGGAACCGTCAGGTCGAAGTCCTCGAGAGCAAGGAAGCCGTCGTCATAGCGCTTCGTGAGCCCGCGCAGCTCGAGCGCGGGAGCGGAGGTGATGGGGGCGTGCATTGGGTTCGAGGCTAGTCGATCCACTTCTCGACCTCTCTGAGGAACCGACGCTCCGAGACGTCGCCGAGTGCGAACAGCTGCACGATCCAGGACTGATCGTCTGCGCTCTCAGGATCGTCTCTCCAGACCATGCCGTTCTCTCTCGTCAGCATGACCATGCACATCAGCGCCACACGCTCATTGTGGTGCGTGAGCGGCCGTAGGTGGAGGAAGCAGATCCCCTGCAGGCCCACGATCTCCGCGGGAGTGCGATCTTTGCCCGCGACAACGAGTTCGAAGGGGCCCGCCAGCGCTGCCTTGGCTCTGCACCAGTCGATCGTCGCCGGCTCCTGATTCAGCAGCTCCGCGACACCCGCGACGATCTGCGGCAATCTTTCTAAATCGAGAGGTCTCATAGTCACTGAAACGGTAGCAACAGAGTTCGAAACATTGTTTCAGAATTTGCCTTAATTTCTTCTTATGCAAAATATTTATGGGGTAACACAAGATATATATTTGACGGCCATACAGTCGGTGTGGCGGGGAGTCAGAGCGCGGCGATAGCATCGGCAAGTAAGGCTTTGCAGCCAAACCCGCGATACGGACTCAGATCAGAAAATGCCGAAATCAATGACGCTAAGGATGAGCGACGACCTTGCGCTCCTACTCAATGCGATGGCGACCGTAGATGACGTCTCTGTCGCAGAGGCGGCCCGCGTCGCGATCGCAGAGCGAGTCAAGGCGCGAAGAGGAGACCCTGAGTTCCAGGCACGTCTCCGCGTAGCGCTCGAACAGAACCGACGAGCACTCGAACAGCTCTCCGACGACTAGACGGTCGCGGCAGCCCGAATCCGGGCACCATCTCCCCATGCACGCCGCCGTCCTCGACGCACCCGGACGTCCGCTTCGGCTGACGGAGATCGCGGATCCGGTGCCGACGCCCGAGCAGTTGCTGCTGAGCGTCAGCGCTTGTGGGGTCTGTCGGACCGATCTTCATCTGCGTGACGGGGAACTGGCGGCTGGGCATCTGCCGCTCGTCCTCGGGCATCAGATCGTCGGGCGGGTGCTCGGTGGGTCGGGCGAGGCGCATGGGCTCGCCGACGGTGCGCGTGTCGGGGTGCCCTGGCTCGGCTGGACCTGCGGCCACTGCCGCTACTGCCTCAGCGGTCGCGAGAACCTCTGCCTCCAGGCCCGCTTCACGGGCTGCGACGTCGACGGCGGCTACGCCGAGCTGACCGTCGCCGACGCCCGCTACTGCTTTCCCCTCCCGGACGGCGGGGACGAGGACGCTCTCGCCGACGAGCACGTCGCTCCCCTCCTCTGCGCCGGCCTGATCGGCTACCGCGCCCTGCGGATGGCCGGTGACGCCACCCGCCTCGGCCTCTACGGCTTCGGCTCCGCCGCCCACCTGATCGCCCAGGTCGCCGTCCACGAGGGGCGCGAGGTCTACGCCTTCACCCGCGAGGGCGACCGCCGGGGGCAGGCCTTCGCCCGCGAGCTGGGCGCCGTCTGGGCCGGCACCAGCACCGAGCGGCCCCCTGAGGAGCTCGACGCCGCCCTGATCTTCGCTCCCGTCGGCGCCCTCGTCCCGCTCGCCCTGCGCGCGGTCGCGCGCGGGGGGAGCGTCGTCTGCGCCGGCATCCACATGAGCGACATCCCCTCCTTTCCCTACACCGACCTGTGGGGCGAGCGCCAGCTGCGCTCGGTCGCCAACCTGACCCGCGCCGACGGCGAGGCCTTCCTCGCCCTCGCGCCGCGCGTCCCCCTCCGCACGCAGGTCACGACCTACCCGCTCGCGGCCGCCGAGTCGGCCCTGCACGACCTGCGCGGCGGCGCCTTCGAGGGCGCCGCGGTCCTCGTCCCCTGAGCGCGAAGACGCCAGCAAACGGGATCTGCCAGGGTTAGGGGTCAGTACCCGAGTTCGCCGCGTCCATCCGGACGTCCACCAGGAGGTCTTCGACCAGCATGCCCCTCGTCCCGATGGTCATCGAGCGCACCGCACGCGGCGAGCGCGAGTTCGACATCTACAGCCGCCTGCTCAACGAGCGGATCATCTTCCTCGGCTCGCCCGTCGACGACATGGTCGCCAACCTCGTCGTGGCCCAGCTCCTGCACCTCGAGTCGCAGGATCCCGACAAGGACATCTCGATCTACATCAACTCGCCGGGCGGCTCGATCTACGCCGGCCTCGCGATCTACGACACGATGCAGTTCATCAGACCGGACGTGTCGACCATGTGCGTCGGGATCGCGATGTCGATGGGCTCGCTGCTGCTGACCGCCGGCGCCAGAGGCAAGCGGATGGCGCTCCCGAACAGCCGCATCCTGATCCACCAGCCGTCCGCCGGCTTCGAGGGCCAGTCGACCGACATCGAGATCCACGCCCAGGAGATCTTGAGAACCCGCAGACGGATCGACGAGATCTACGCCCACCACACCGGTCAGAGCGAGGAGCAGGTCAACCGCGACATGGAGCGCGACCGCTTCTTCACCTCCCAGCAGTGCGTCGAGTACGGCCTGATCGACCGGGTCATCGAGAAGCACTGAGCGCAGCGTCCCGGGCCGGCTCGCGCAGCAGCAGCCGGCCCACCGCTCCCACCAGCGCGGTCATCGCGACCGCGAAGCCGAGCAGCGCGACCCGCGCCGGCAGCAGCTGGAGCGCCAGTCCCATCCCGAGCGTCGGCAGCGCCGTCCCGCAATACGCGGCGAGGTAGAAGCCCGCCAGCGCCTCGGCCCGCGCGCCCGCCGGCGCGATCGCGTTGACGGTCCCGAGGCAGCCCTTGAACAGCACCCCGACGCCGGCGCCGGCGAGCAGCCCGCCGGCGACGAACAGCGCGAGGCTCGGGAGCCACAGCGCCACCGTCAGCAGCGCCAGACCGGGCGGCACGAACGCCAGCCCGAGCCGCACCTGACGCCGCGCCGCCAACCGCGCCAGCAGGATCTGCGCGAGCGCGCCCGCGAGGAAGATCGCGCACGTCACCGCCCCCGCGAGTGCGTGCGAGCGGTGGTGGAGCGTCCCCGACAGGAAGCTCGGGCCGATCGAGCTGAAGAGGCTGAAGCTGGCGAAGCACGCGAGGCCGCCGCAACAGGCCGCGAGGAAGCGGCCGCGGGCCTCGCGCGGCACGACGATCCGCTGCGGCCGGTAGTGCCAGGCGGTGCGTGGCGGCGCGACCGTCTCAGGCGCGAGCGCGACGCCGAGCAGCGCCACCAGCAGCAGCCCGATCGCGACGAGGAACGGCGTGCGCAGCGGCCCCGCCACCCACTCCGCCAGCACGCCCGCGAGCAGCGGACCGCTCCCCATCCCGCCGATGTTCGCGGCGGTCGCGACGACGTCGGCCCGTGCCGTCGGCTCCCGGGGGCGCGCGGCCCGCCAGAGGTCGCCGAGATAGGCCGCCGCGGTCGCGGTCACGAGGCCGGTCGCGACGCCGCAGAGCACCCGCCCGAGGAGCAGCCCGGGAAGGCTCGGCCAGGCGAGGAAGACGACCGCCGAGAGCGCGTCGAGCGCCAGCGCGGGCAGCAGCAGGCGACGACGCCCGAAGCGGTCCGACAGATGCCCGGCAAGCAGCAGGCTGGCGATCACGCCCAGCGCGTAGACGGCGAAGACGATCGTCACGGTGAAGCTGCCGAAGCCGTCGCGCCGCTGGTAGAGGACGTAGAGCGGCGTCGGGACCGCCGAGTAGGCCATCACCGTCGCGAACGCGA
>JAATFK010000198.1 GCA_015655225.1 Solirubrobacterales bacterium
CCGTCAAGACGCTGGCGCAGGTCCTCGGCGGCTCCTTCAAGCGGATCCAGTTCACGCCGGACCTGGTCCCGGCCGACCTGATCGGCACGCGCGTCTACCGGCCCGACACCGGCCGCTTCGAGACCGAGCTCGGCCCCGTCTTCGGCAACTTCCTGCCCGCCGACGAGATCAACCGCGCGCCCGCGAAGGTCCAGTCGGCACTGCTCGAGGTGATGCAGGAGCAGCAGGTGACGATCGGCGGCGAGAGCTTCCCGACGCCGCGCCCGTTCCTCGTGCTCGCGACGCAGAACCCGATCGAGTCCGAGGGCACCTACCCGCTGCCCGAGGCGCAGGTCGACCGCTTCCTGATGAAGGTCGTCGTCGACTACCCGACGATGACCGAGGAGGCGGCGGTCGTCGACCGCTCGCTCGGCTCGCCGGCCGCGCCGCGCGAAAGGCTCTCGATCGCCGACCTCGACCGCTTCGCGGCGGCCGCCGAGCGCGTGCTCGTCGACCGCGAGGTGATCCAGTACGCCGTCATGCTGGCGGACGCGACGCGCCGGCCGGAGAACTACGGCCTCGGCGAGATCGCCGACTTCATCGAGTTCGGGGCCAGCCCGCGCGGGCCGATCGGCCTCGTGCAGGCGGCCCGCGCGCTCGCGCTGCTGCGCGGTCGCGGCCATGTCGCGGTCGCCGACGTGCGCGACCTCGCGAGCGACGTGCTGCGCCACCGGATCGTCCTCTCCTACGACGCGCTGACCGAGGACGTGACCGCCGACGACCTGCTCGAGCGGGTGCTCGAAGCGGTCGCCGTCCCGCCCGCCGACCACCTGCGGCGCCCCGAGGCCGTGGCCTGATCTCGCGATGACCGACGCGCTCCCACCCATCTTGCGACAGCCGCCCGGGCGCCAAGGCCCCGGGCCGATGCCGCACGGCCTGCTGGAGGCGCTCGACCTCGTCGTCGCGCGCCGCGCGGCGGGCGCGCTGCCGGGCGACCGGCGCGCGGCGGGGCTGGGCGCGGGGACCGAGCTGGCGCAGCTGCGGCCCTACACGGTCGGCGACGACGTGCGTCAGATCGATCCCTCCGCGACGGCGCGGACGGGCACGCCGCACGTGCGCCTGCACGTGCCCGAGCGGACGCTGACGACCTGGATCGCGCTCGACGTCTCCCCCTCGATGGCGTTCGGGACGACCGACCGGCTGAAGTCCGACGTGGCCGAGGGCGTCACCTCGGTGCTCGGCCGCCTCGCCGTCCGGCGCGCCGGCAGTGTCGCGCTGATGACGTTCGGCGCGGGCGCCCCGAGACTGCACCCGCCGCGCGCCTCCAAGCCGGGCGTCGTCGCGCTGCAGCGGGCGCTGGCCGAAGGGGTCGGCGCGGACGGGCAGGGCGACGCCCATGCGCTCGGCGACGCGCTGCTGCGCGTCGGCAAGGTCGCGACGCAGCCGGGCCTCGTGATCGTGATCTCGGACTTCCGCGACCAGGAGCACTGGACGCGGCCGCTCGGCGCGCTGCGCCTGCGCCACTCGGTGCTGGCGATCGAGGTGCGCGATCCGCGCGAGGGCGAGCTGCCGGCGGTCGGGCGGCTTGCGCTCGTCGACCCCGAGACGGGCGAGCGGATCGAGGTCGACAGCTCGCGGCGCGGCCTGCGCGAGCGCTTCGCGCAGCTGGAGGCGGAGCGGCGCGGGCTGGTCGCGAGAGAGCTGCGGCGCCTGACGGTCGAGCACGTCGTGCTCTCGACCGCCGGCGACTGGCTGCGTGAGCTGGGACGGCGACTGCGATGAGCGCCGTCGGCGTGCCGCTCGCGATCAGCTTCGGGAACCCGCTGTTCCTGCTGGCGCTGCTGCTGATCCCCCTCGTGCTGCTGGTGCAGCGGGCGGCGCGCCGACGCACGCGCGTCTATGCCGTGCGCTTCACGGCCGTGCCGACGCTGAGAGCGGCGGCGGCCGCCGGGAGCGCGGCGGCGTGGCGCCGCTGGGTCCCGCTGACGCTGCTGCTGGCGGCGATCGCGGCGCTCGCGCTGGCGCTCGCGAAGCCGCAGCGGACGGTCGCGGTGCCGGTCGAGCAGGCGTCGATCATGATGGTGACCGACCACTCGCGCTCGATGATCGCGACCGACGTGAAGCCGAGCCGGCTGGCGGCCGCGAAGCAGGCGGCGAACCTCTTCCTCGACAAGCTGCCGGGGACGATCCGCGTCGGCGTGACGACCTTCTCCGACGTGCCCGACGGGACGCTGGCGCCGTCGGCCGACCACGACCAGGCGCGGGCGATGATCAACGCGCAGGTCGCGAACGGCGGGACCGACACGGGCGACGCGCTCGCGGTCGCGCTGCAGACGCTCGCGAACGACAGAAGAAACGGGAGAACGGCGCCGGCGGCGATCATCCTGCTGTCCGACGGCGCGACGACGACGGGCCGCGACCCGGTCGCCGTGGCGGCGCAGGCGAAGGCCGCGAGAACGCCGATCTACACGGTCGCGCTTGGGACCGCCGACGCGACGATCCCGAACCCGGACCCCGGCTTCGGGCCGCCGTCGCTGCAGGTCCCGCCCGACCCGGAGCTGCTGAAGCAGATCGCCGACGCGTCCGGCGGCCAGGCGTTCACGGCCCAGGACGACAACCAGCTGTCCTCGATCTACAAGGCGCTCGGCTCACAGCTCGGCACGCGCGACACGCACCACCAGGTGACGATCGCGTTCGTGATCGCCGGCCTCGTCCTGCTGCTTGGAGCGGCCGCCGGCTCGCTGCGCTGGAACGGGCGCTTTCCGTAGGACGCCCGGGCGTCACTCCTCGCCACGCAGCCAGGCGGCGAGGAAGGGGTCGACGAGCCGCCAGCCGGAGCGCGAGCTCTCGTCGCGCATCAGGTGTCCGTCGCCGACCAGCCGCTCCACCGCGATCGGCGTCGAGCCGCTCTTGGCGAGTCCGAAGCGGTCGGCCGCATCGCGGCTCGCGAGCGCGACGGTGCGGTGGGCGATCGTTCTGAGCACGCGTCGTTCGAGTCCGGTGCAGGAGTCCCAGACGACCGTCACCTCGCCGTCCACCTCGCGTCGGGCGAGCGCGAGCGCGCGCGTCCACGTCTCGACGTCGGCGGTTCCGCCGGCCGGGGTCTGCTGGTAGAGGTGGTGGGCGAGCAGCATCGCGCGCTGGGGATGCCCCTCGGCCGCGTCGAGCAGCGGGCCGAGCGCCTCGCCGGGATCGCGGCGCCCCTGTGCGAACCGGGCCGCAAGGTGGTCGGCGAGCGCGTCGGGAGGAAGCGGCCCCAGCTCGACCGGCGAGGCCTGCGCGAAGAACGCGTGCCGGCGGTCGGCGAACAGCTCGCGCATCATCCCCGGGTGGGAGCCGGAGAAGACGTAGGCGGCCGCGGCGCCGTGGGTCTCCAGCTCGGAGCGGAAGACGCCGGGCAGCGCCGGGTCGATCCGCAGCACCTCCTGGAACTCGTCGAAGGCGATCACGCACTGGCGGCCGGTGCGCTCGTGGATCCGGCGCGGGAGCGCGAGCCGGTCGAGCAGGCCTGGTGCGCCGGCCTGCGGTCGGGCGCGCACCCCGACGCCGCCAGGGGCGGCGCTGACGGTCGGCTGGAGCGTGCGCACGAGCCCGTCGAACCAGCGCCGCAGGGGGCCGTCGAGCTGGCGGCTGTAGGCGCGCTCGATCCGCTGCGCGACGTCGGCGGTAGTGACGCAGCCGAGGAAGTTCACCTCGACCGGGACGGCGCCGTCGCGCTCGGCATCCGCCAGCAGCGTGCGCAGCAAGGACGTCTTGCCGAAGCGACGCGGGCCCTCCAGGCGGCTGTTGCGCGCATCCGCGGTACGGTCGCGGAGCGAGGCCAGCTCGGCGGCGCGGCCGACAAGGTCGTCGGAGGCGACCGGCTCCTCGTAGATGAAGGGGCTCGTCACGGGTGCTCATAGTAGCACCATACGGTGCTACAAATAGCACCCCAGGGTGCTCGTGCCCGCACCGCCTCCACGAGCGCCTCTCCTTGCTAGGTTGCCCCGCGTGCCCTACGCCCGTGAGGACTACGCCCACCGCCTGGAGATGCCGACCCGCTGGGGCGACAACGACGTCTACGGGCACGTCAACAACGTCGAGTACTACGCGTTCTTCGACACGCTGATCAACTCGTGGCTGATCGCGGAGGGCGCGCTCGACATCCACAGCGGCGAGGCGATCGGGCTCTGCGCCGAGTCGCGCTGCCGCTACCACGCCTCGTTCGTCTTCCCCGAGGTCGTCGAGGGCGGCCTGCGGGTCGTGCACATCGGCCGCTCGAGCGTCCGCTACGAGCTGGGACTCTTCAAGGCCGGCGTCGACGAGCCGGCCGCGACGGGCGACTTCGTCCACGTCTTCGTCGACCGCGACACGCGCAGGCCGACCGAGATCCCGGGCCACCTGCGCGACGCCCTCAGACGGCTGATGATGCGCCCCGAGATCGACCCCGCGCCGTGGATCCCGCCGGACGAGGAACCGCACGACCCGCCGGTCGACTGACCGGCGCGTGGCTCAGGCGCTGAGCGCGGGAGCGCCGGCGCTTCGCAGCCAGACGATGTCGTCGACGTGCAGCTCCAGCTCGTCGGCCTCGTGGCGCGTCAGCTGCACCTCGACCGCCTCGCCCTCGGCCAGCATCAGGTCGACCCGCACCTCGAAGCCGAGGTGCACGATGCGCGAGACCATCGCCTGCGCGGCGCCCTCGACGGCGATCTGGGAGAGCGAGATGTCGTGCGGGCGCACGAGCTTGGAGCCGAGCTTCGAGACCGGCCCGAGAAAGCTCATCACGAACGGGTTGGCGGGCTGGTCGTAGAGGTCGCGGGGGGCGCCGACCTGCTCGATCCGGCCGTGGTCCATCACCGCGATGTGGTCGGCGATCGACATCGCCTCCTCCTGGTCGTGCGTGACCAGCAGCGTCGTGACGTGGACCTCCTCGTGCAGTCTCCGCAGCCACTCGCGCAGCTCGGTGCGGACTCTCGCGTCGAGCGCGCCGAACGGCTCGTCGAGCAGCAGCACCTCCGGCTCGACCGCGAGCGCGCGGGCGAGCGCCATCCGCTGGCGCTGGCCGCCCGACAGCTGGCTCGGGTAGCGCTCGGCGTAGCCGGCCAGCCCGACGATCCCGAGCAGCTCGTCGACGCGCTCCTTGATGCGCGCCTTCGGCTGCTTGCGGACCTTCAGCCCGAACGCGACGTTGTCGCGGACGGTCATGTGCTTGAAGGCGGCGTAGTGCTGGAACACGAAGCCGATCCCGCGCCGCTGCGGCGAGGTCGTGGTCGCGTCTCTGTCGTTGATCAGGACCTGGCCGGCGTCGGGCGCCTCCAGGCCGCCGATGATCCGCAGCAGCGTCGACTTGCCCGACCCGCTCGGGCCGAGCAGCGCCGTCAGCGAGCCGTCCGGCACCTCGAGCGAGACGTCGTCGAGCGCGACGAAGTCACCGAAGCGCTTGGTGATGTTGGTGGCGGCGATCACTCGTTCTCCTCACGGCGTGGTCTGATCACGGTCATCGCGAGCAGCGTCACGAGCGCGATCAGCGCCAGCAGCGTGGCGGCCGAGTAGGCGCCCGCGATGTCGAAGTTCCCGTAGCGGTTGTCGACCAGCAGCGTCAGCGTCTGCGTCTCGCCGGCGATTCTGCCGGAGACGACCGAGACCGCCCCGAACTCGCCGATCGCGCGGGCGACCGACAGCACGACGCCGTAGGCGACGCCCCAGCGGATCGCCGGCAGCGTGATCCGCCAGAAGGTCTGCCAGCCGTTCGCGCCGAGGGTCGCGGCCGCCTGCTCCTGCTCGTTGCCGACCTCGCGCAGCACCGGCGTGACCTCGCGCACGACGAACGGCAGCGAGACGAAGATCGTCGCGAGCACGATCCCCGGCACGGAGAAGATCACGTGGATGCCGGCGTTCGCGAGATCCTGGCCGAACCATCCGGTGGTGCCGTAGACGAGCACGAGCGAGAGGCCGATCACGATCGGCGAGATCGCGAACGGCAGGTCGATCGCGGCGTTCAGCAGGCCCTTGCCGGGGAAGCGGCCGCGTGCCAGCGCGAGCGCCATCACGATCCCGAAGATCGTGTTGAGCGGGACCGCGATCGCGGTCACCTCGATCGTCAGCCAGAAGGCCGAGACCGCCGCTGGCGTCGAGACCGAGTCCCAGACGGCGCCGAAGCCGTGCTCGAACGTGCGGTAGAAGACGACGCCGACCGGGATCAGCAGCAGCAGGGCGAGGTAGCCGAGCGCGACGAAGCGCAGGCCGAGGCGCCACGGTCTCCTGACGGTCATCGCCCGTCCCTCTCGAGCACGCGCTCGTAGCGGGCGCCCCAGCGGCCGAAGCCGCGGATCGCGAGCAGGACGACGAGCGAGACGAGCATCAAGACCGTCGCGACGGCGGCCGCCGAGATCGGCGCGTCGCTCTCGATCAGGTTGAAGATGTAGACCGAGCTGACCTGCGTGTGCAGCGGGATGTTGCCGGAGATCAGCACGACCGAGCCGAACTCGCCGATCGCGCGGGCGAACGCGAGGGCGGCGCCGGAGAGGATCGCCGGCACGAGGTTCGGCAGCACGATCCGGCGGAAGACCGTGAGGTTGCTGGCGCCGAGCGAGATCGCCGCCTGCTCCATCTCGCGGTCCAGCTCGATCAGGACCGGCTGGACGGCGCGGATCACGAACGGCAGCGTCACGAACAGGAAGGCGAGCAGGACCGCCGACTGCGTGTAGGAGACGCTGATGCCGACCGGGCTGCCCTTGCCGTAGAGCGACAGCAGGACGATGCCGGCGACGATCGTCGGCAGCGCGAACGGCAGGTCGATCAGGGCGTTGATGATCCGCTTGCCGCGGAATCTGTCGCGCACCAGGACCCAGGCGATCATCGTCCCGAAGAAGGAGTTGACGACCGCCGTCAGCAGCGAGACGAGGACCGTGAAGCGCAGCGCCGCGAGCGACTGCTTCGTCGTGATCGCCGTCCAGAACGTGCCGGTGCCGCCGTCGAGGCCCTTGGCGACGACGGCGGCGAGCGGCAGCAGGACGATGATGCTGAGCCAGAGCGTCGCGACGCCGAGGCCGAGCGCTCCCGAGGGGGAGCGCGCGGCCCGGCGGCGGACGGGTCTGGGGGTGAGCGCGGTGGTGCTCACTTCGACGTCGAGACTCCCGCGGCGTTCTCGATCTTCGTGATCGAGCCGTTGGTCGGATCGAAGAACTGGGTGTTCACTCTCGTCCAGCCGCCGAGGTCGTCGATCGTGAAGAGCCCGGGCGGGGTCGGGAATCTCGCCTTGTTCTTCGCGAAGACGGTCGCGTCGGTCGGGCGGTAGCCCCAGTCGGCGAAGTCCTGCTGGCCGGCCGGCGAGAGGGCGTAGGAGACGAACGCTCTCGCGGCCGTCGGGTTCTTCGTTCTCGTCGTGACGGCGATCGGGTTCTCGATTCTGATCGTGCTGCTCGGGATCACGTAGTCGACCTTCGAGCCTCTTCTCTGCGCCGTGACGGCCTCGTTCTCGTAGGAGAGCGAGACGTCGCCGTTGCCGCCGAGGAAGTCCTGCAGCGAGTCACGGCCCGATCTGTCCTGGACCTTCACGTGCGTCAGCAGGTTCTTCAGGTAGGTGAGGCCGGCGGCGGGGTCTCTGCCGCCGTTCGAGGCGGCGCCGTAGGCGGCCATGATGTTCCACTTCGCGCCGCTGGAGCTGAACGGGTTCGGCGTCAGCACCTGGACGCCGGGTCTCAGCAGGTCCGACCAGGTCTTGATGTGCTTCGGGTTGCCTCTGCGGACGACGAAGGCGACGACCGAGTCGGTCACCATCCCCTTCGTCGGGGTCTGGTCCCAGGTCGGCGCGACGATGCCGGCTCTCACGAGCGTCGCCATGTCGGGCTCGAGCGAGAGCGCGACGACGTCGGCGGGCTGGCCGGCCGCGACCGCGCGGGCCTGGTCGCCGGAGGCGCCGTAGGAGGACTTGAAGCCGATGCCTCTGCCGGCCGTGGTCTTCTCGAAGCCCGGAATGATCTCGTCGTAGGCGACCTCGGGCGTCGAGTAGGCGACGAGCGACAGCGTCGCCTTCGAGCCGGTGCTGTTCGACCCGCTGTCGGAGCTGGAGCCGCCCGTCGAATCCGACGAGCCGCCGCACCCGGCGACGACGAGCGCGAGGGCCGCGATCAGCAGGCCGAGCGCGATGGACATCCGTTGCTTCATACGCAGAGTCCCCTCTCTCACAAAGGTAGGAAAGTCGATAGGAATTCGAGATTATTGCAGAGTTCTCAACCTTCCCTGTCGGGATGACACGCTTGGCGTGGAAACGATGCGGTCG
>JAATFK010000430.1 GCA_015655225.1 Solirubrobacterales bacterium
GAGGTGCGCGCCGGGATCGCGGCGCTTGCCCCGCTCGACCCGCTCCACACGCGCGCCGCGCTGGAGGGGATCGACGCGGCCCGAGCGGCGCTGCCCGGCCTGCCGCAGGTCGCCTGCTTCGACACCGCCTTCCACCGGACGCTCCCGCCCGAGGCGGCGACGTATGCGCTCCCGCGCGCGTGGAGCGAGCGCTGGGAGCTGCGCCGCTACGGCTTCCACGGCCTCAACGTCGCCTGGTGCCACGAGCGTGCCGCGGCCTTGCTGGGCGCCGAGCGGACGCGCCGGCTGGTCGTCTGCCACCTCGGCAGCGGCTGCTCGGTGAGCGCCGTGCTCGACGGGCGCTCGGTCGACACGACGATGGGCTTCACGCCGCTGGAGGGCGTGCCGATGGCGACGCGCTCGGGCTCGGTCGACCCCGGCCTGCTGCTCCACCTGCTGGCGCTCGGGATGACGCGCGAGCAGCTCGACGACGGGCTCAACGCGCGCGCGGGCCTGCTCGGCGTCAGCGGGATCGCGGGCGGCGTGTGCGTTGTCGAGCGGGCCGCCGACGACGGTGACGAGCGCGCGCGGCTCGCGTTCGCGATCTTCGTCCGCGGCGTCGCCGCCGCCGTCGCCGCGATGTCGGCGTCGCTCGCGGGCCTCGACGCGCTCGTCTTCACGGCCGGCGCCGGCGAGGGCTCGGCGCGGCTGCGCGCGGAGGTCGCGGCGCGCCTCGCCCAGCTCGGCGTCGCGCTCGACCCGACGCGCAACGCGGCCGGAGCGGGCTCCGCCGACGGCTGGGAGATCGGCCGCGCCGGCGCGCGCGTCCACACGCTCGTCGTGCCCGCCGGCGAGGAGGTCGTGATCGGCCGCCAGACCGCCGCGACCATCGGGGAGACAAACGCGCGGAAACCCGGTGCGTAGACTCGGCCGATGAGCTCCGCGACCGCCTCGTGATCATCGACCAGCCCGACCCGATGCCCGGCGGCCGGGTCGCGCGCGAGCGTGGTGGGTCCGGGGCTTCCAGGACCCCGACCTCGAGTCGCGACGGCTCTTCGCCGAGACGCTCGGCACGTTCTTCCTCGTCCTCGCGGGCGCCGGGCCGGGCGTCGTCAGCGCCGCCACCCACGTCGAGGTCAGCCGCGTCGCGGCCGTCACCGCGCCGGGCCTCACGGTGCTCGCGGTCATCCTCTTCATGGGCGCGATCTCGGGCGCCCATCTCAACCCGGTCGTGAGCGTCGCGTTCGCCGCCCGCGGCGACTTCCCCTGGCGACGCGTGCCGCGCTACGTGATCGCCCAGCTGGTCGGCGGCACGCTCGCGGTGCTGTTCCTGCTCGCCGTCTTCGGGCGCGTCGGGTCGCTCGGCGCGACCGAGCCGGGCCATGGGATCGACGACCTCCAGGCGATGCTGGTCGAGCTGGTGCTGACCGCGGGCCTCGTCTCCACGATCCTCGGGACCGCCTCGCGCGCCCAGAACCTCGGGCCGATCTCGGCCTTCGGGGTCGCGGCCTACGTCGTGCTCGCCGGCCTCTGGGCCGGCCCCGTCTCCGGCGCCTCGATGAACCCGGCCCGCTCCTTCGCGCCCGACCTCGTGCTGGGCGACCTCTCCCACCTCTGGGTCTACCTCGTCGGCCCGTTCGCCGGCGCCGGCCTGGCGGTCGCGTGCGCCCGCGTCTTCCGCGGACCCGGCGGCCACGACACCCTCGCGGCGAAGGCCGCCGGGGGAGCGCCGAGCCCGGAGGCGCCCGCGGATCAGTAGTCCCCCGGGGCGGGCGCGGGGCGTTCCCCGATGGCGTGTCGGGCGGGCGACCGTACGGTCGTCCGATGATCACTTCCACGCCGTTCCACACCCATCTCGCGCCGGGCCCGGATGGCAGCAAGCCGCGGATCGTCGTCGCCGGCGGCGGGATCGCGGCGCTCGAGGCCGTGCTCGGGCTGCGCGCGCTCGCGGGCCTGCGCGTCGCGATCGAGCTGATCGCCCCGGAGGCCGAGCTGCGCTACCCGCCGCTCGACGTCGTCGAGCCGTTCGACCTGCCCGCGCCGCGGGTCCCGCTCGCGACGCTGCTCGCGGGCCTCCAGGTCGAGCGGCGTGTCGACGCGATCGACCGCGTCGACATCGAGCAGCGCCGCGTCCACACGCGCGGTGGCGCGACCGTCCGCTACGACGTCCTGGTCGTCGCCGTCGGCGCCCGGCCGCTGCCGTCGCTCCCGGGCACCCTCACGTTCGACGGCGTCGCCGGCCGCGACGCCTTTCGCGACCTGCTGGCGGGCGCCCAGGCGGGCGAGCACCGCGACCTGCTGTTCGCCGTCCCCGCCGGCGTCACCTGGCCGCTGCCGCTCTACGAGCTGGCGGTCCTGACCGCGCGGCAGCTGCGCGCGCACGGCAGCGCACCGGTCCGGGTCGCGATCGCGAGCCCCGAGCAGGCGCCGCTCGCATGCTTCGGGAGCCGCGCCGGCGCACTCCTGCTCGACCACCTCGACGCGCAGGGGATCGTCTTCCAGGCCGGCTGCGTCGTCGACCGGATCGCGCCCGGCGAGGCGCACCTGGCGCCCGACGACGAGCGCGTCCCCGCCGATCGCGTCGTCACGATCCCGGCGCTCCACGGCCCCGCGATCGCCGGGCTGCCGTGCGACCCGGACGGCTTCCTCCCGACCGACGGCTACGGCCTGGTGAAGGGCGCCGACGACGTCTACGCCTGCGGCGACGGGGCCAGCTCCGAGGTCAAGCAGGGCGGGATCGCCGCCCAGCAGGCCGACGTGGTCGCCGAGACGATCGCGGCCCGCGCGGGCGCGCCCGTCTCCCCCGCGCCGCTCCACCCGGTGCTGCGCGGGATGCTGCTCACCGGCGAGCGGCCGCGCTACCTGGAGGCGGACGTCGCCGGCCGCACCATGCCGACCGTCAGCAGCGAGCCGCTCTGGTGGCCGCCGCTGAAGGTCGCCGCCCGCTTCCTCGGGCCGGCGCTCGGGACGCGGCTGAGCGTCCCCGCCGCGGCGGCGACCCCGCCCGCCACGTGGGCCGAGGGCTCGAAGCCGGCCGAGCTGGAGGTCGGCGCCTAGCCCCGTCGCCCCCGTCCGTAGTTGCCCGCAGCACGAGGCGGCGCTCTCCCGGATGACCGCCGTCCTCCCCGCCCGTAGCGTTGACATCACCGTCCGAACCGACCGAAACGAGGTTGCTCATGTCGACCCCCGCCTTCACCCATCGCGACACCCACCAGCGGACCGCCGCGAGCACCCGCCTCTCGGCGCTGACGTTCGACGGCGCCGCCTACGCGCTCGTCCTCGGCGGCATCTACCTCCTGCTCGGGACCCTCTGGTTCATGAGCGCGAAGGAGAAGCTGATCGACGACAGCGGCACGGCGCCCGCCGGCCTGCACAGACAGTTCTCCGGCACGTTCATCTCGTCCTTCCCCGGCACGAACGCCGCCTGGGTGATCCTCGGCGTGCTGGAGGGAGCGGCGTTCCTCGTGATCCTCGCCAGCGTCCTCCGCGGCGAGTTCCTGCCGAACCGGCCCAAGCCCGTCCTGCTGGCCGGGATCGCCTCCTCGATGGCCGTCTTCGCGGTCCTCGCCTTCGGCGACACCGTCGCGCAGAACAACGACGGCACGGCCTCGCTGTTCACCTACTTCGCCGCCACCGGCGTCCTCCTGATCGTGACGTTGCTGATGCCGCCCTACCGCCCGGCGAGATGGCTGAGCAGCCTCGCCTCGCGCGGCGGCGACGGCGACGCCGGCAGAGCGGCGTAGGCGATGTCCCGTCCCGCGCTCCTCGCCGCGCTCGACAGCGACGCGACCGTCTCCGACGCGATGCGCTCCGGGGTCGTCACGGTGCCCCAGGACGCCTCGCTGCGTCGCTGCGCGGCGGCGATGGCGTCGCACCGCATCCACGCGGTCCTCGTGATCGGCCGGGACGGCGGCACGCCGCTCGGCTGGGTCACCGACCGCTCGCTGCTCGAGTACGTCGCGCGCGAGACCGCGCCGGTCTTCGCGCGCGACGCGATCAGCCAGCCGCCCGTCTTCGTCTCCCCCGGCGCGAGCATCGCGAGCGCGGTCGAGGGGATGCTCGACGCCGGCGTCTCGCACCTGATCGTCGCGATCCGGCCGCAGGATCCGCCGGAGGGCGTCCTGACCGCGCTCGACGTGATGGGCCTGCTCTTCCGGACCGGCTGAGCGCGGCGCCGGATCGGTAGTTTCCACGGACCCTCCGACCCCTGAACGGCCGTTGGCAGCCCGTATCCTGGGCCGCCCATGGATGCGCCGACGCCGACGCCGCCGTTCTCCGTCTCCGAACGCCTCGACCCGGCGCGCCTGCGGACGCTGATCGCCGTCGGCGGCCTGATCTTCTCCCAGCTCGACCTCGACGCGATCCTGGACCGGGTGCTCACGGCCGCGTGCGAGATGACCGGCGCGCGCTACGCGGCGCTCGGGGTGCTGAACGAGCAGCGGACCGAGCTGGAGCGCTTCGTCACGCGGGGGATGAGCGACGATGCCGAGGCGACGATCGGCCCGCGACCACGCGGACGCGGCGTGCTGGGCGTGCTGATCGAGGATCCCCGTCCGCTGCTGCTCGACAGCGTCGGGCGCCATCCCGCCTCCTATGGCTTTCCCGCCGGGCATCCGCCGATGGAGACGTTCCTCGGCGTGCCGATCGTGATCCGAGGACAGGCGTGGGGCAACCTCTACCTGACCGAGAGAGCGACCGGGACGTTCACGCAGGCGGACGAGGAGGCGATCTCGGTGCTCGCCGGCTGGACCGGCATCGCGGTCGAGAACGCCCGCCTCTACCAAGGCGCCGAGCAGCAGCGCAGCGGCCTCGAACGGGCCGTGCGCGGCCTGCAGGCGACGCAGGCCGTCGCCCGTGCGATCGGCGCCGAGACCGAGTTGGACCGGGTGCTGGAGCTGATCGTCAAGCGCGGGCGGGCGCTGGTCGAGGCGCGCACCGTCGTGATCCTCCTGCGCGAGGACGAGGAGCTGCTGCTGGCCGCGATCGCCGGCCACGGACGCCGGACCGAGGGGACGCGCATCCCGGTGCGGGGCTCGACCTCCGGCGAGGTGATGCTGCGCGACCGTCCCGAGCGGATCGGCGACGTGCGCGCGCGGCTGCGGATCGCCGCCGAGGAGCTGGGCGTGGACGACGCCGCGACCGCCCTCGTCGTCCCGCTCACCTACCGCGGCCAGCCGCTCGGCGTCCTGCTCGCGTTCGACAGAGGCCCGGCCGCGGTCGCGTTCGACGAGGACGACGAGCAGGCGCTCGACGCGTTCGCCGCCAGCGCCGCGACCGCCGTCGCGATGGCCCAGAGCGTGCGGCAGGAGCGGTTGCGGGAGACGCTGGCGGCGGGCGAGGCCGAGCGGCGGCGCTGGGCGCAGGAGCTGCACGACGAGACGCTGCAGGGACTCGGCGGCCTGCGGCTGCTGCTCTCCTCCGCGCGCGGCCTCGGCGATCCCGCCGCGCTCGCCCGGGCGACCGGCGAGGCGATCGAGCAGATCGAGCAGGAGATCACGAACCTGCGGGCGATCATCACCGAGCTGCGCCCCGCCGCGCTCGACGCGCTCGGCCTGGCGCCGGCGCTGGAGGCGCTGCTGGAGCGCCATCGGACCGTGCACGGGCTCGAGGTCGGCGGCCGTCTGCGGCTGCCGGAGAACGAGGCGCTCGCCGGGATCGGCCCGGAGCTGCAGGCGACGACCTACCGCGTCGTGCAGGAAGCGCTCACGAACGTCGCCAAGCACGCGCGGGCGAGCGCCGTGCGGGTCGACGTGGAGGTCGACGACGGCGCGGTCCGCGTCCGGGTCGCCGACGACGGGCGCGGGTTCGCGGTCGAAGAGACGGGAGCGGGCTTCGGCCTGACCGGGATGCGGGAGCGCGTGCTCGCGGCCGACGGCGAGCTCGCGATCGACTCCTCCGACGGCGGCACGGTCGTCTCCGCGACGCTGCCGCTCGCTCAGCGATCGGCTTCGCGCGCGACCGGCTCGAGCAGCCCGCGTCTGAGCGCGTAGCGGACGAGGTCCGCGCGGGAGGAGAGCCGCAGCTTGCGGTGGATGTGCGAGCGGTGCGTCTCGACCGTGCGGGTCGAGAGCTGCAGCCGCTGCCCGATCTCGGCGTTCGTGTAGCCGAGCGCGACGAGCCGCAGCACGTCCACCTCTCGCGGGCTGAGCAGGTCGCGTCCCGCGCGGTCGTAGGCGCTCAGCGCGGAGGAGACCTGCGGCGTGACGAAGGTTCGGCCGGCCGCCGCGCATCTGATCGCCTCCGGCAGGTCGCGGTCGGCGGACTCCGTCAGGACGTAGCCGCTGGCGCCGGCCGCGAGCGTCTCGCGCGCGAAGCGGGGGTCGTCGATCATGGTCGTGACGACGATCGCCGTCTCGGGCGCGCGCGTGCGCAGCTCCCGGATCGTGGTCAGGCTCGACCCGCCCGGCGTGCTGACGCTGAGGACCAGCACGCGCGGCTGGTGCGTGTGGACGTGCTGCGCGAGGCCCGCGCCGTTCTCGGCCTCGGCGACGACGTCGAGGTCGCGCTCGCCGTCCAGCAGCATGCGCAGCGTCCGCCGCAGGAAGGCGTGGTCGTCGGCCAGGACGACCCGGATCGGGGCCTCGCCGGAGGGACGGTCGTCGTCGCTCGTCTCGGGAACGACGTGAAGGGCGGCTCGCATGTCCTCAACCTATGACGGGACAAGCGGCACGCCATCCGCCCGGCTCCGCAGAGCGCCGCGGCGAAACCGCTGCGCGCCGTTGCGGACTTCCACGGAGGGCGGCTAGCGGGCGTCCGCCGGAGCGTCGCGCCACGACGGGTAGCACGTGCGGTGGAGGTGCGTGCCGTCCAGCGGCGTGAGGTCGGCCTCGGCCGCGCACGAGGTCTCGCGGACGCCGCCGTCGTCGATCGCGACCAGCGGCTCGTAGATGCCGATGACGTCCCCGCAGTGTGCGCACCTCAGCTGATCGGTCACGGTCGGCGACGCTACCCGCCGCACGCCCCGCCGCCCTCCGTGCCGACCACGCGTCTCGGTTGCGGGAAACTACGGAGGCGCGGTGCGCTCAGACGACGAGCGCGTCCGCCCGCCGGATCACGGCCGCGGTCAGAAGCGTCGCGGCCGCCACGTCGGCGGCGCTCGCAAGCTCCTCGGGGGAGTGGCTGACGCCGTCGACGCACGGCACGAAGAACAGCATCGCGGGCGCGTGACGGGCGACGATCGCGGCGTCGTGGCCCGCCCCGCTGGAGAGCACGCGGAACGGCAGCCTCAGTCGCTGGCACTCCTCCGCCGCGAGCGTGCGCGGCCAGGCGGCGAGGACCACGGGCGAGAGGTCGGACAGGACGCGCGCGTCGAGACGCGCGCCGCGGTCGGCGACGATCTCGTGCGCGCGGTCGAGGATCAGCGCGGTCGTCTGTCGCTGTATCTCCGGATCGACGTCGCGCACGTCGACCCACAGTCGCACCGCTCCCGCGACGGTCGTGACGGAATTCGGCGTCACCTCGACGCGTCCGACCGTCGCGACGGTCGAGCGGTAGCCGCGACCGGCCGTCTCGATCGCGAGCACGATCTCGCTCGCGGCCGCCAGCGCGTCGGTGCGGATCTCCATCGGCGTGGCCCCCGAGTGGTCGGCACGGCCGAGCACGTCGAGGCGCAGGCGCACGCTGCCCGCGATCGCGTCGACGAGCCCGATGCGCGCGGCGCCGCCTTCGAGCTGCCGTCCCTGCTCGATGTGGATCTCGAAGAAGCTCATCACGTCGTCGCCGAGCCACGGCGCGACCGCCCACGGGTCGAGGGCGAGCGCCCCGGCCGCCTCCACGAGGCTGACGCCGGCCGCGTCGCGCAGCTCCCCGGCCGCCTCCGGAAGGGTCCCGGCGGCAGCCGCGCTGCCGAGCGTCGGGCGGCCGAAGCGGGCGCCCTCCTCGCCGGCGAACGCGACCACGCGCACGCCGCAGCTCGTCTGGTCCGCGAGCAGTCGGGCGACCTCGAGGCCGGCGACGACGCCCGCCGCGCCGTCGTAGCGGCCGCCGTCCGCGACCGTGTCGAGATGCGATCCGACGAGGAAGTACTGCGACCCGGGGCTGAACGTCGCGACGCTGTTGCCCGCGGCGTCGACCTCGACCGCGGCGCCGTCATCCGCCGCCCAGCGCGCGAAGAGCTCGTGGGCGGCGCGCTCCTCGGGACCGTAGGCGAGCCGCGAGACGCCGCCGCTCGGCCGCGCGCCGATGCGCGCCAGCTCGTCGAGCCGCGCGCCGATCCGCGCGGCGACCGGCTGCTCCTGCTCGCTCGCGGCGGCGGCGGCGGCGGCGCGCGGGGGCGTCACGGCTCGGCCACGCGCTCGGGACCGAGCAGCTCGCGCTCGACGAACAGCGTCCGCAGCGAGATCCCCGCGTCCGCGAGGCGCTGGGCCGCGCCGATGTCGCGATCGAGCAGGCCGACGACGCCGAGCAGCCGCGCGTCGTTGCGGATCAGCGCCTGGGCCCCACGCAACGCCCAGCTGCCGGTGTGCAGCACATCCTCCAGCAGCAGCGCGTTCATCCCGGGATACGCCTCGCCCTCGAACGTGATCGCGGCGTCTCTGAGCTCGCCGAGCAGCAGCGGGACGCCGATCTCGTGGGCCACCGCGCCCCCGAGCACGGCCGCCGGGACGGTCGTCACCGCCAGCCGCTCGCACTCCCCCGGCACGAGCACGGCGAGCAGCTTCGCGGCGCGCTGCACGAGGCCGGGGCGCGAGAGGACGAGCGCCTTCTCGAAGTAGCGGCGGTCCCGGAGCTGCGTGCTCGCGTGCAACACGTAGCCGCCGCGGCCGAGGTCGGCGGCCAGCTCGCGGCGCAGCAGCGCCGTCTCGACGGTCGCAGCGCTCACGCCGCTACTCCGGTCGGACGCGCCTCCGCGGGCGAGTGGATCGGTCCGGAGGCCCCCACGCGCTCGTCGAGCAGCACGTCGAACGGCCCGCTCGCGAGGTGCGCTCCCCCGCCCTCGGCCGCCGTCAGCTCGCCCTCGTGCACGAGCGTCTCGCCGCGGCGCAGGACGGTGCGCGGCGAGCCGAGGCAGCGCATCCCGTGGTACAGCGAGTAGCCGGCCTCCGAGTGCGCGTCGCGCTCGTCGAGCACGACCTCGCACATCGGGTCCCAGACCACGAGGTCGGCATCGGAGCCAATCGCGATCGCTCCCTTTCTCGGATACAGCCCGAAGATGCGGGCCGGATGCTCGGCGACGGCACGCACCATCTCGACGAGGCTCAGCCGGCCGCTGTTGACGCCCTGCTGGTGCACGACCGTCATCAGCGTCTCGACGGCCGGCGCCCCGAACCCCGCATCGAGCAACGGCTCGGCGGGATCCCCGATCCGCTTCTTCGGCGCGTGGTCGGAGCCGATCGCGCTCAGCGTCCCGTCGCGCAGGCCCTCCCACAGCGCCTCGATGTCGTCGGTGCTGCGCAGCGGCGGCCCGACCTTCGCGAGGGCCCCGCGCTCGCGCAGCATGTCGTCGCTCAGCACCAGGTAGTGCGGGCAGGTCTCGGCGACGACCGCCTGACCGCGGCGGCGCGCGGCGCGCACGACCTCCAGCGCCCGCCGGCTCGTGACGTGCGGGATCCAGAGCGGGCAGCCGGCGACCTCGGCCATCGCGATCGCGCGGAACACGCCCTCGGCCTCGAGCACGGCCGGCCGCGTGCGCACCCAGGTGTCGACCTCGTCATCGCCGGCGAGCGCCCCCGCGGCGGCGCGCGACTCCAGGTACTCGATCGCGGGGCCGTTCTCGGCGTGGACCATCGCGAGCCCGCCGACGGCGGCGATCCGCTCCATCGCGCGGAGCAGCTGGAAGTCGTCGGTCATCCAGCCGAGCGCCATGTAGGTGAGGAACATCTTGAACGAGCGGACGCCGAGCGCCGCGACCCGCTCGACGTCGTCGAGCTGGCGCGCCGCGTCGAAGATCCCGGCGTGGATCACGAAGTCGAGCAGGCCCTCGCGCGCCTGCTCGATCATCGTCGCGGCGGCACCGTCGAGCGTCGTGCCGGGTCTCGCGTAGGCGAAGTGCATCAGCGTCGTCGTGCCGCCGTGGGCGGCCGCCCGGGCGGTCGCCGCGGGATCGTCGAGGTAGACCGGGTGGACGTGCTCGTCGAC
>JAATFK010000639.1 GCA_015655225.1 Solirubrobacterales bacterium
GGCCACATGTTCGGCGCGATGCGCTCGGCGCTGACGACCCAGCGCGGCCTCGACAACGCCGCGATCGAGGCGGCCGGCGGCGACGCCAGCGAGATGGACCGGCTCAAGGTCTCCGTCCGCGACGTGCTCGCGTTCGCGACGATCGAGGGCGCCCGCGCCTGCGGCCTCGACCACAAGACCGGCTCGCTGACGCCCGGCAAGGACGCCGACCTGATCATGCTGCGCACCGACTCGCTCGGGATGACGCCGCTCAACAACCCGGCCGGCGCGGTCGTCTACAACGGCCACCCCGGCCTGGTCGAGACGGTGCTGGTCGCCGGCAAGGTCGTCAAGCGCGACGGAACGCTCGTCGACGTCGACCAGCAGCGCGTCCGGCGGCTCGCGGTCGAGACGCGCGACTACCTGCTCTCGACCGCCCACGGCGACCCCCGCCTCAGCGACGCCGCGATCGGCGGCGACTGGCTCCCGGCCGCGTACGCGGCGGCCTAGGCAGATGCGCATCGACCTCACGGACACCGTCGCGATCGTGACCGGCGCCAGCTCCGGGATCGGCGAGGCGACCGCCCGCACGATGGCGGCCGCCGGCGCTCGCGTCGCGCTCGTCGGGCGCGACGTCGCCCGGCTCGAAGGCGTGCGGACGCGGATCGCGGCCGACGGCGGCGAGGCGCTGGCGCTCGCGCTCGACCTCGGCGACGGCGACGCGGCCGCCGAGGCGGCGACGCGCACCGTCGACGCCTTCGGCGGGATCGACGCGATCGTCCACAACGCCGGCCTGTTCGAGGCCGGCCCGCTCGCCGACGCCCCGGTCGCCAGCCTCGACCGCCAGTGGGCCGTCAACGTGCGCGCGCCGTATGTCCTGACGCGCGCCGCGCTGCCGCACCTGCGCGAGCGCTCCTCGCTCGTCTTCATCTCCTCCAGCGTCGTGCGTGCCGGCTTTCCCGGCCTCGCCGCGTACACCGCGACGAAGGGCGCGGTCGACGCGATGGCTCGCTCGCTCGCCGCCGAGCTGGCGCCGCGCACGCGCGTCAACACGATCGCGCCGGGCTTCGTCGGCACGCCGATGGTGACCGCGCAGTACGCCGCCGACCCGGCGATGGAGCCGGGCCCGATCAGCCGCACGCCGGTCGGGTTCGTCGGGCGCCCGGAGGACATCGCGCACGGCGTCGCGTTCCTCTGCTCCAGCGCGAGCGCCTACACCCACGGCTCGACGCTCGTGATCGACGGCGGCTGGACGGCGCAGGGCTGATGCCGGCCTCTACCCCCACCACCACGTCGGCCTCCGAGCCGCAGGCGAGCTTCGCCGGCGAGCCCGGCGGCCTCGCCGCATCGCTGCTCGCGCGCCTGCGCCGCGGCGGCCCGTTCGGCGCGATCTGGATCGCGACGATCGTCCTCTTCCTGATCAGCCCGCTGATCGCCAGCGGCAGCGTCAGCCACAGCGCGATCCTCTCGATGCTGCCGTTCGCGTCGATCCTCGCGATCGCCGCCGTCGGGCAGACGCTGGTCGTCCAGCAGGGCGGCCTCGACCTCTCCGTCCCGGGCTCGATCGCGCTCGCCGCGGCGCTCACGACGAAGCTCCCCGGGGGCGACTCCGGGAAGCTCTTCACGACGCTGCTGATCGTCGCCGGCGCGGCGATCGCGACCGGCCTGCTGATCGGGATCGCGGTCACGCGGCTGGGGATCACGCCGCTCGTCGCGACGCTCGGCATCAACGCGCTGCTGATCGGCACCGTCGTGCAGGTGACGGGCGGCTCGATCGCGAGCACCGCGCCCGGCAGCCTGACCCACTTCGCGCAGGCCAAGACGATCGGGATCCCGCACACGGCGCTGTTCGCGCTCGTGCTGGTGCTCGTCGTCGCGGTGCTCGTGCGCAAGACGATCTGGGGCCGCCGCTTCGAGGCGGTCGGCGCCAACCCGCGCGCGTCCCGCGCGGCCGGCATCAACGTCGCCCGCTACCAGCTCGGCGCGTATGTCGGCGCGACCCTCTGCTACGCCGCGGCCGGCGTCCTGCTGGCCGGCTTCATCAGCTCGCCGACGCTGTTCTCGGGAGACACCTACCTGCTGCCGACGATCGCGGCCGTCGTCCTCGGCGGCACGTCGCTCGCCGGCGGACGGGGCAGCGTGATCGCGACCGCGGTCGGCGCGCTGTTCCTGCAGCAACTGGAGCAGGTGGTGCTCTCGATGGGCGCCGCCAACTCGGTCGAGCTGTTGATCCAGGGCGTGATCGTCGCTGCCGGCATGGGCCTGCGGAACGTTCCCTGGAGACGCATCGCGCGCCGAGGAGCGCGCCCCGGCGCGCAGCACTGAACCACAAGGAGGAGGAAACGGATGACCACGAAGGAAATCGTGGGCCGACGGCCCACCGAACGCCCCTGGGCAAAGCGCACGCTCGCTGCCGCGCTGCTCGTGCCCGCCTTCGCGCTGGCCGCCTGCGGCAGCAGCTCGAACAGCGGCTCCAGCAGCTCGGCCTCGTCGAGCGGCTCGGGCAGCAGCTCGAGCGAGAGCGCGCCTGCCTCGACGAGCGGCGCCACGACCTCCGCGAGATGGTGCGGCAGCAAGCCGATCACGCTCGGGATCCAGGACGGCGGCGGCCTCAACGGCTGGTCGAGAGCGTCGCTGGCGGAGGTCAGAAGAGAAGCCGCGACGTGCCCGGCGATCAAGAAGACGATCGTCGTCAACGCCGGCTTCGACGTGCAGAGAGCGATCTCCGGCCTGACCGGCCTCGTCGCGCAGGGCGCGAACGCCATCGTGATCATCCCCGACGCCGGTGGACCGGCGGAGCTGCCGGGCATCCGCGCGGCGACCGCGCACGGCGCCAGAGTCGTGCCGTGGGGCTCGGACCCGGGTGGAGGAACGGCCGGCAAGGACTACGTCACGTACGTCGACTGGGACACGAAGGCCGCGGGCGTGACGTGGGGCGAGTGGATGGCGAGAACGCTGAGAGACAGAGGCAACGTGATCTTCGTCGGCGGTCCCGCCGGCAACGCGGTCGACAAGAACAGCCTCGCCGGCGCGCTGTCGGTGTTCGCCAGATACCCCGGCATGAGAATGCTGACGGGCACGAGCCCGGCGGTCGCCAACTGGGATCCGGCGCAGACGCAGAGAGTCGTCGCCGGCCTGCTGACGAAGTATCCGAGAGTCGACGGCCTGATCATCGCCGACGGCCAGTCCGCTGCCGGCGCCGTGCGCGCCTTCCAGGCGGCCGGCCGGCCGATCCCGCCGATCGCGACGCTCGAGGCGAACGAGATCGCCTGTGACTGGACGAGAGCGAGAGGGACCAGCAACGCGTTCCCGCTGGCGACGATCTCGGCCCGCAACTGGCTCGGCCGCTACGCCGTCCAGGACGCGGTCGCGGCCGTCAACGGCACCACGACCGGCACCAGATCGATCGTCTCGCTGCCCCTCTACGAGAACTCCGAGGGCGGCAGAGAGCCGCAGTGCAGAACCAGCAGCCCGCCGGACTCGTTCTTCTCGAACGACCAGACCGACGCGCAGCTCGACGCGCTGATGAAGGGCTGATCGGCGATGTCCGACGCCCGCGCCGCTCTGCGGCTCACCAACGTCTGGAAGTCGTTCGTCGGCGTCGCCGCCCTCAGAGGCGTCAGCCTCGAGGTGCGCGCCGGTGAGGTCCACGCGCTGCTGGGCGAGAACGGCGCGGGCAAGTCGAC
>JAATFK010000532.1 GCA_015655225.1 Solirubrobacterales bacterium
GTCGACGTCGAGTGCCCGTAGCGTCGTCAGCACCGCCTGGATGTCGGTCCCGAGCAGCATCTTGCCGCCGTTGGGAAGGAGCGAGACGCTGGTCTGGATCGGCAGCGTGCGGTCGGTCAGCGCGAAGGCCTCGCGGGCGCCGAAGATCGCCGCCTTGACCTCGAGGATGTCCTGCGCGGTCTCGACGATGATCAGGTCGGCGCCGCCTTCGACCAGGCCGCGCGCCTGTTCGGCGAAGACCTCGACCAGGGTGGCGAAGGAGATGTCGCCCAGGGTCGGGTCGGTCGAGGCCGGCAGGAAGCCGGTCGGCCCGATCGAGCCGGCGACGAAGCGGTGCTCGCCGGCGGCCTTGCGCGCGATCTCCGCGCCGCGGCGGTTGATCTCGAGCGTGTGCTCGCCGAGGCCCCACTCCTCGAGCTTCAGGCGGGAGGCCTGGAAGGTGTCGGTCTCGAGCACCTCGGCGCCGGCCTCGAGCATCGCCGTGTGGACGCCCTCGATCACGTCGGGACGGTTGAGGATCAGCGCCTCGTGGCACTTGCCGGCGAGTCCGCCGTAGTCCTCCGACGTCAGCTCGAACTGCTCGAGCGTGGCGCCCATGCCGCCGTCGAAGACGACGACCCGGCGTTGAATGGCATCGAGGTAGTCGCGCATTCGGGTGATGCTAGCAGCGCGAACGCCAACCTTGACACGGTCCTGGCAAGGTTGCCGGAGCGTGTCCCGGAGAAAGGACGACGCCCCCCGGCACTCCGCGGGGAGAGCAGTGCCGGAGGGCGTCCATGTACTCGCGCTGGACGGGCGCGAGAACCTCGGGGGAAGCGGTGCGTCCTACTTGATGAAGAGGATCTCGCTGTATCTCGGCAGCGGCCAGAGGTCGTCGGCGACGATCTTCTCGAGTCTGTCGGCGACGGCGCGCGCGTCGTTCATCGCGGGGATGACCGCGTCGCGGACGAACTTCGCCCACGTCTCCGGCGGCTCGTCCTCCTGGTTCTCTCTCAGGTTGATCGTCTCGAGCGCTCTGATCTTCTCGATGAACTCGCCGACCAGCCCCTCGGTCTCGGTCACCAGCTCGGGGACCCCCGCCTCGCGCAGCAGCGTGAGGTGCCGCAGCGACGCCGGCAGCAGCATCGTGCGGGCGATCGTCGCGGCCGTCTCGGCCTCGATGTTGATCGTCACCGCGTACTGCTCGACGAAGACCTCCTCGCGCGCCGCCAGCTCGCGGTCGGAGAGGACCCCGTACTTCTCGAACACCGCGACCGTCTCCGGTCTCGTGAAGTACGGCAGCGCGTCGACCGTCGTGCGCAGGTTCAGCAGCCCGCGCTTCTCGGCCTCCTCGTGCCACTCCTCGGAGTAGCCGTCGCCCTCGAAGACGACTCTCTTGTGCTCCTCCCAGTTGCTGCGCAGCAGCGGGCGCAGCGCGTCGTCGAGCGAGGTGCCGCCCTCGAGCGCGCTCGACAGCTCGCCGGCGAGCTCGTCGATCGCGTCGGCCACGATCGTGTTGAGGACCGTGTTCGGGAGCGCCACCGACTGCGTCGAGCCGACCGCGCGGAACTCGAATCTGTTGCCGGTGAAGGCGAACGGGCTCGTCCGGTTGCGGTCGCCGCCGTCACGCGGCAGCGGCGGCAGCACGTGCGTGCCGAGCCCGAGCAGGCCGCCCGGCTCGGCGCCGGCGCGCTCGCCCCTGCCGATCGACTCGAAGACCGTCGAGAGCTCGGTCCCGAGGAAGATCGAGATGATCGCCGGCGGCGCCTCGTTCGCGCCCAGCCGGTGGTCCTGGCCGGCGCCCGCGACGGTCGCGCGCAGCAGGCCCTGGAATCTGTCGACCGCCTTGATCACGGCGCTGCAGAAGAACAGGAACTGGAGGTTCTCGTTCGGCGTGTCGCCGGGCGCGAGCAGGTTGTCGCCCCCGTCGGTGCCCATCGACCAGTTGTTGTGCTTGCCGGAGCCGTTGACGCCGGCGAACGGCTTCTCGTGCAGCAGGCAGACGAGCCCGTAGCGCCGCGCGACGTTCTGGAGGATCGACATCGTCAGCTGCTGATGATCGGAGCCGACGTTCGAGTTCTCGAAGATCGGCGCGATCTCGTACTGCGCCGGCGCCACCTCGTTGTGGCGGGTCTTGATCGGGATGCCGAGCTTGGCGAGCTCCTGCTCGGTCTCGAGCATGTAGGCGAGCACGCGCTCCGGGATCGAGCCGAAGTAGTGGTCGTCGAGCTCGTGGCCCTTCGGCGGCTTGGTCCCGAACAGGGTGCGACCGGTCGTCAGCAGGTCAGGGCGCTCGAAGTAGTACTGCTCGTCGATCCGGAAGTACTCCTGTTCGGGGCCGACGGTCATGAACACGCGCGTCACGTCGTTGCCAAACCGCTTAAGCGCGCGGACGGCCGACTTGGCGAGCGCGTCCATCGAGCGCAGAAGCGGGATCTTGGCGTCGAGCGCTTTGCCGGTCCGGGGGACGAAC
>JAATFK010000500.1 GCA_015655225.1 Solirubrobacterales bacterium
GCGCGCCGAGTGGGCCGAATATGCGCTTTCGACCCGTTGCCTTCCTGCTCGTCCTCGGCACGACCCTGCTCGCCGCCGCCACTGCCGCCTCGGCCCATGGATTCACTCTGGAATGGGGACATTTCACCGCCGCCGACCGTCACGACGCCCGCGTGCTGAAACGCTCCGGCGCGATGCAAAAGCTGGTGAAGTTGGTCAATCACCGCTACAAGCTCCCGCGCGAGATCCCGGTGGCCTTCTCCGACGAGCTGGAGATCGGGCCGGCCTACCTTCCCGACGCGGGCCTGACGAACGGGCAGAAGCTCAGCTTCATCCACTTCCCCGGCACGTTCCTGGTGGACGAGGTCTCGGGGCTGAGAGGCGAGCTGAAAGGCGTCAGATCGCCCACACCACTCCAGACGATGGTGTATGCGAACGAGTTCGTCGTCGCGCACGAGATCGGCCACGCGCTCGTCGACCAGCTGAAGCTTCCGATCACCGGCAGAGAGGAGGACGCGGTCGACGGCTTCGCCACCTACCTCCTGACGAAGGACAGCCAGTTCGGGCCGCGCAGCGCCTTCAGCGCGGCGCTGCTGTTCGACGCGATCTCGAAGGACCGGGACCTGCAGGAAGGCGACTTCGCCGACGAGCACTCGCTGCCGAAGCAGCGCGTCTACCAGTTCCTCTGCTGGATCTACGGGAGTGACACGAAGCGCTACGCGTCCCTCGTCGGGAAGGACGGCCTGACGGCGGAACGGGCGCAGCGCTGCCCCGACGAGTGGCAGCAGCTGACCAGCTCCTGGTCGCGCCTGCTGGCGCCCTACCGCGTGAGCTGAGCGCACCGTGGTCCGTCTTCGCCTCCGCTGGCACGCCAGGCTCGCCGTGCTCGGCCTCACCCTCCTCCTCGCCGCGACGCTCGGGGCGTCGAGCGCGCAGGCCTTCGGGACCGTCTGGGGGATCCTCGGGCAGCGCAGCGAGCACGAGCGCGTCACCCGCCTCGCGCTCCAATGCGGCGCCGGGGTGCAGCCGCCCGACTGCTTCCAGCCGTCCTCGCTCGACAACCTCGCGGGCAAGCGCGGGACCTTCGGCGCGGTCGGCGCCCCCGACGACATCCCGATCCACCTGAGAGTCGACCGCGAGTACTGGCACTGCGACAACGCCGACTACGCCGACCCGCGCACGTACGGCCTCGGCGCGGCCTATCCGCAGTCGCGCCAGGTCGCGCTGGAGAAGCTCGCGCAGTGCATCGCGTGGGGCCGCGCGAAGCTGTACGACGGCGGCAAGGGCCAGTGGAGCCTGCCGCCGGCGACGCCGAGCACCGGCGCGGTCGCGACCGCCGCGCAGCTGATCAAGGCGAACGGGAAGGTCGACGACTCCGACCCCGGCGTGTCGATCTTCAGCCCGTCGTGCACCTACAACGGCGTCGAGACGCGGCGGGCGAAGTGCAACGTGATGGAGCCGTTCGGCTACGTCCTGCACATGACGGAGGACTTCTACGCCCACACGAACTGGTCGGACCTCGCGAATCCCGCCCTCCCGATCTCGCTCGGGAACCCGATCGGCCTCGGCAGAACCGGGACCGCGCCGTTCCTGAACCTCGAGCTGCGCTCCTTCGACCCCGCGCGGGTGCCGCTCGACTTCACCGGTGGCTGCTACCCGAAGAAGCTCTGCAGAGGCCGGATCATCCACGGCGAGTCGGCGACCGACCAGGGGCTCAACAAGGACAGAGAGCTGATCAACACGACGACCGGCCAGGTCACCGACCCGCGCACGCCGCGCGGCAGAGTCGTCGTCCACGGCGTCTCGAACGCGCAGCGCGCGGTCGATGGCGCGGTCAAGGAGGCGCGCCGTCAGTGGGCCGTCTTCCGCAACGCGCTCGTGACCCGCTACGGCTCCGACCGCGGCGCGAGAATGGTCTGCGCGCTCGTGCTCGACCGCTCCGAGACGTGCGACACGAGACGGATGGTCGTCGTCGTCGACACCGACGCCGCCGAGCGCGTCGACACGGCCGACGCAGGCCACGCGGCCGCCGCGACCACCGAGGACGCGGCGTCGATCGCGACGCCCGCCGACGCCGCCGGGCAGGCGCTGCTCGAGCGCCTCGCGCCGACCGATCGCGTCGCCGTCGTCGACTTCGACGACGCCACCGGCCGCGAGCGCATCTCTCCCTTCGCCGCGCCCGACGCGGTCAGCGTCGACCCGGCCGACGACACCAGCTCCGCCCCCGATCCGACGGTGACCGACGACGGCCGCTCCGACGCGCCCGACCCGACGGTCACGCCGAAGCCGGACCCCGCCAGCGACGGCCCGCGCACGAAGGGCGACTTCACGCCCGAGGGCTCCGGCGGGGGCGGCGACACGGGCGAGGCCGACGGCCCGCCGACCGCAACCGGCACCGCCGCCGCGGCCGCCGCGGCCGCGCCGGGCGGCGAGGCGAAGGCCGCCGCCACGGCGCTCGGGAACGCCGGCGCGCTGCTGGACGACGCGAACGCGCCGCGCGGCGAGCAGGGCGTCGCATTGATCACCGATCGCCTCGGCAGCGTCGAGGACCTGGTGGAGAGCATCGACGCGCTGCACCGCCGCGGCATCGTCGTCTCGCTCGGCTTCGCGGGCGGCGAGTCGGTGCCGGCACGGGTGGTCGCGGCGGTGAACGCGACCGGCGGCACGGTGCTGGCGAGCCGCAGCGCCGCGACGCTGCAGACGTTCGCCGCGGTCGCCGACTCGTCCGGCCTCACGCGGCTCGACGACGCGTTCCCGAACCGCGGCGCCACTCTCGTGCCGGGCGCCCCCACGACGCTGGGGACGACCGGCTCCGAGCAGGAGCTGCACCAGGTCGCGCGCCTCCCCCGCGCCGCGCGACTGCGCGTCCGGGCGCTCGACGGGCCGCTGACCGTCTTCGTCACCGACGAGGCGACCGGCCGCCGCCAGCGCGTGTCCGCGAAGGCGGGCGCGACCACCACCGTGACGCTCGCCGCCGGCGGCGACGACGAGGTCCGGATCGCCGGACCCGCCGGCCGCCGCTATGCCGTCTCGCTCGTCGCCGCCCGCTGAGGCGCGGCGAGCCCCCACCCACCGATCACCACGACGACCGCACCGAGGACCCGAATGCACGACGCCGGAGGACCGACGACCACCGACCACCTCGGCCGGGGACGCGCGCCGCGCGCGCTGGTCGCGCTGGCCGTGGCGCTGCTCGCCGCGCTCGGCGTCAGCGGCGGCGCGACGGCCGCGACGGCCGCGCCGTCCTCCTTCCTCCCCGTCGCACTGCCGGTCGCGGTGCCCGCGAGCGTCACGTCGTCCGGCTACGCCCCGCTCGGCGACGTCTCCCAGAGCGAGGCGTTCGACGGCCAGACGAGCACGGCGACCGCCGTCGACCGTCCGGGCCAGCGCGCGGCGCTGATCGGCGCGCTCGGCGTCGGCGTGACCGGCGACACGCCGCTGAGAGCCGGCGGCAGCGGCTCGGTGACGATCTCGCTCAGCCGTCAGGTCGACCGCCCCGTCGTCGTGCGCGACACGCGGCTGACGATCGCGCTCCCCGCCGGCTATCGCTCCGGCGGCGTCGTCGCCCCTGGCTGGACCTGCACGACGCTCTCCCCTGGGACGATCCGCTGCAGCGCGCCCCGCGCCGTCGCGGCCGGCTCGCAGGCGGCCGTGCGGCTCGGGCTCGTGGCGCGCAGGGCGGGCCGTGCGCAGGTGCGCGTGAGCGCGAGCTGGCGCGAGGGCAACCGGGCGCGCACGGGACGGGGCACGGCGACCTTCACCGTCCGCCGTCCGCTCGCGGTGCACGTCACGACGCCGCGCCGGCAGGTCCTCGGCGACGGCGCGGGCGTCGACAGCGCGCCGCTCGTGCTGACCGGCCGCCTCGGCCGCCACGACGCCGGCCTGCCGGTCGACTACCGCTGGCGCGTCGTCTGCGCGACCGGCGACTGCCCCAAGCTCCACTGGGACGCGCCGACCTCCGGGCGCGCCTCCGGTGCGGTCGTGACCGCGCAGGTGCGCGTGCCGGCCGTCCGGCGCGCGACCCGGCTGCGGTTCGAGCTGACCGCCCGCGACTGGCGCGGCAGCGCCCGCGCCACCACGTCCGTGGTCGTGCTCCCCCAGCGCGAGGCGCACCTCTCGCCCGGCGCGAAGCGGCTGAAGGTCGTGCCGCGGGGGACCGTGAAGACGCGCGAGTACGTCAGCCGCCTGCGCGTGACCCGCGCGATCGAGCTGTCCGGCTCGGCGCTCGCCGGGCCGAAGGCGGGTCAGCGCGTGCGGATCGACGCGACGCCCCAGGGCGGCGAGCTGCACCACGTGCGCTGGTCGGTCGTGCGCGGCCCGCGCGCGCTGCTGCGCGGTCGCCCCGTGAACCAGTCGTCCCTCTCCTTCGTCGTTCCGCGTGGGGTGCGGCAGCTGACGATCGGCGTGCGCGGGACCGTCTCGGGCCGCGTCGTGCGCACGCGGGCGACGGTCCACGTCGTCGCGACCATCAGACGGCCGGCGCGCCGCGCCGCCAAGGCGGCGCTCCTCTCGCCGACCGGCGCGGCCGCGAGGGCCGCCGACACCAGCACCTTCTGCACGCTCTGGGACGCGGCCGCCGGGGGCGCCGCCGACGCCGGGACCGGCGACGCCCCGATCGCGCTGCCGGACGGCACGAGCATCACGCTCGGCGACGCCGTCGCGAGCGGCACCGACTGCGCCGACGGCGACGCGCGGATCGCGTTCGCGCGCGGCGAGGTCCGCGTCGGCGCGACGACGTTCGACGACGTCGCCGGGACGGTCACGGCCGGCGGCGTCTCGCTCACGTCGGGCTGGCTCGTCCTGCCCGAGGGCTGGTGGACCGGCCTTCCCTCCAGGCTTCACGTCGAGCCCGGCAGCGCGGGCCAGTGGGGCGCCGGCCTGAGCGACGACGCATGGGGTCCGCTGCGCGCCCGGATCGACCTCGACGACGGCGTCGAGCTGCTGCCGCTGCCGGAGGGCTGGACCTTTCCGCAAGGCCAGAGCACGCTCGACTACGTCCCGTCGAGCAAGACGTTCGCGCTCCACAGCGTCGCGCAGGCGCCGGCCGGCCAGGGCGGGAAGGTGACGCTCGACGGCAGCATCACGCTCGGCGGCGCGACGACCGTGACGATCGACGCGCAGAAGCTCGTCACGCTCGACGGCGTCGGCGACGACGCGGTCGCGCTCTCGGGCGAGGGCAGACTGCAGACGAACCCCGAGGCGGCCGAGGAGCCACCGGCGGCCGAGGGCGCCCGCGCCGCCGCCGCCGGTCCGCTGGCGCGGGCCGCGCACACCCCCGCCGGCGGCGCCAGCACGCTGACCGGCTCGCTCACGCTGCGGACCGACCCGGCCGGCGGCCTGGTGCCGCTGACCTCGAACGTCGCGCTCAGCGACGTGGTCGCGCGCTGGGACACGTCGGGCATCGACGTCAGCACCGCGATCGACGTGCAGACCGCGCGCGGCACGCTCGCGGCGACCGCCAGCGGCCAGTTCACCAGCACCTCGCAGTGGAGACTGGCGGTCAGACAGGCGAGACCGTTCTCGCTCGGCGACGGCATCACGATGCAGGACGTCGAGGGCAGCATCGAGCGCACGCCGTCGGAGAGCGGCGACGCGGCGCAGGACGCGTTCACGGTCTCGCTCACCGGCGCGGTGAACGGCTGGAGCCCGTCCCCCGCCCTGACCGACCTCTCGATCCGCGGCGCGATCACGAACGCGTGCACCGACGAGGAGCCGTCCTGCAGCACGAAGCAGGTGCGGCTCGCGATGGAGGTGCGCGGCAAGGCGCACGTGCGCGACCAGACCGTGCCCTGGTACGGGATCGCGGCCGTGAACCTCTCGACCTTCGCGATCAGATTCGAGGGCGGCGCGGAGCTGACCGACTTCGGGCCCGACGCGCTCCACCTCTCGAACGTCCAGCTGCGGCTGACGAACGGCGGGCCGGCGTGGTGCAGACCGAGCGGCGCAAGCGCCGCGTCCGCCGCCGCCGACGACGACCAGCAGCCGGCCGCGCCCAGCCCGACGACGCTCGACGCCGACCAGGAGCTGACGTTCGGCATCTCCGCGAGCGGCCGCGTGCTCGGGCAGCCGTTCCAGGCCGCCGGCGAGTTCGCCAGCTCGGGCTACTGCCTGACCGGCGCGTTCGGCAGCTTCACGCCCGACGGGCTGACGAGCGGCGGCGCCGACCGGCCGCTGGTCGACGGGGTCCGGCTCGCCTACGCGAGCAGAGCCGCCGACGTGACGGTCGCCGGTCGCGCGATCAGACTCGGCGCCGGCGACGTGCGCCTGAGCGGCGAGCTGAACCTGCCGGCCAACCGCCTGCCCGACCAGCTCCGCGACGTGCTCGGCGGCCACGCCGACCTCTCGCTCGCGCTCACGCGCGACGGCGACTCCTACGGGCTCTCCGGCGCGGCGCGCTTCACGTTCGCCCAGCCGGTCTACCTGCTCGGCTCCGCGTCGCGTCCCGACGAGGCGCGACTCGGGCTGACGGGCGCCGAGCTGTCGTTCGACTACAGCGCCGCCAGCAGCCTGCGGCTGGAGATGGCGGCGAAGGCCGCGCTGCAGACGCCGGCGAACGAGGCGAGAGGGATCCCCGCTTCGCGCACGCCGCTGTTCCTGGCCGCCGGCGTGAACCTCGGCACGCCGTCGGTCACCGTCAGCGCCGGCGTCGACACGACCGACCCGGCGCTCGCGGACGGGACCGTCCACAACGCCTTCGGCCAGGCCGGCCTCGACGTGCGGCGGCTGCTCGTCTCCGCCTCGCTGGGCGCCGACACGTCGGTCGGGATCGCCGCCGACGCGACGCTCCCGGACGGCTGGACGCGCTCGCTCGGGATGCCCGACCGCACGCCCGCGAAGGTCGCCTTCAGCATCTCGCAGACGGCGCCGTGCCTCGAGCTGGAGGTCGGCAAGCTCCCGGACGCCGAGGGCAGCCCGAGACCCCAGCCGTCGATCCTGAGACTGGGCGCGCTGAGCGCGAGCTACGCCCAGATCGTCGTCGCGCCGACCGGCTGCACGATCGGCAACCCGGCGCCGGGCAAGCCCGGCTACCGCATCGACCCGGGCTTCGCGTTCGCGTTCGACGGCCAGGTGGGACCGGTCCCGGTGACGTTCGCCGCGGCCCTGCGCAAGTACAACACGGCCGACTTCGCCCTCAGAGGCAGCGTCCGCGTCGGCGCGTTCGAGGCCGGCCCGGTCAGCTTCCGCCGCACCTCGCTCGACCTCGACATCGACACCGGGGCGGCCAACCGCCACGTCGACGTGGCGTTCTCGGGCGGCCTCGACGCGGGCGAGTCGACGATCGACGTCCAGGGCCGCTTCCGCGCCGACGCGAACGCGATCAGCGCGTCCCTCAGAGGCAACGGCCGGCTGCGCTTCGCCGGCACGACGTTCGCGGAGGGCTCGGTCGACGCCCAGCTCGACTTCGCCAGAACGGACGGGTCGTGGAGCGCGAGAACCGCCGACGTGAAGGCGCGCACGACGATCCTCGGCGCCGAGGCGGGGCTCCTGCTCTCCTACCGCGACGGCGCCGTCGCGACCGCCGCCGGCGCGTTCCAGTACAGCGCGAGCGTCGGCCCGCTCGGCGTCCGCGCGGGCGCGCTGTTCGCCTACGCGCCGGAGGGCGTGCGGCTCGACGGCGACCCGCGCAGCTGCTCGGTCTCGCAGCTGACGCCGCAGAAGGACGCGAAGGAGCTGATCGTGCGGCTCTGCAGCTCGATGCGGCTCGGTCCGCTCTCGCACGACTCGACGTTCACGGTCTCGCTGCCGCAGCGCTGGGACCTCGACTTCGCGGTCCCGCGCAGCGAGGTCGGCATCTACCTCGCGAGCGTCTACCTCCAGGGCGAGCTCCACGCCTCCCTGCAGGTGAGCCTCAGCGGCCTGCACTTCTGGGTCCGCAGCGGCAACGCCCGCGCCGGCGGCTGCCTCAACATGTTCTTCTGGAGCAAGTGCGCCGACGGGATCAACGTCACCTTCAACCCCAACAGCGGCCGCTTCGAGGGCAGCTTCATCGGGATCCCGGTCAGCTGGGGCTCCGACAGCTGGCGGGCGACCCCGGCGCCGAGCGTGACCGGGCCGGCGGAGCCGGTCGTCGGCGCCGGCGACCGCGTCTACGTCGCCCGCGCCGAGCGCGCGACGTTCGACACGCGGGCGAGCGGGACGGCGCCGTGGCGGCGCACGACGTTCGCGCCGCCAAGAGGCGGGTCGGTCGTCGCGGGCGCGACGTTCGACCCCGACCGGCGTGAGATCA
>JAATFK010000314.1 GCA_015655225.1 Solirubrobacterales bacterium
ACCACGGCCGCGCCCTGTTCCGCCAGCAGTGCACCTCGTGCCACAACGTCGACCAGAGCAAGTTCGTGCCGTCGATGCTGATCCCGATGAGCACGATCTATCCCGGCGACATGCCGGTGGTGCTCGCCCAGCGCACCCCACCGCTCAACCCGGTCGAGAACACCTTGGCCAGCATCTTCGACGACAAGATGGTCGTCGTGAACGCCTCGCTCCGCAGCGACATCCGCGGCATCGCGCTTCCCTTGCTCCTCGACCTCGCGCGCAAGCCGGTCTTTCTCCACGACAACTCGGTCCCGACCCTCGACAACCTGTTCGACTCGGCGCGCGGCCCGACGGCCCCGCACCCGTTCTACCTCGACGGCCAGGACCGCACCGACATCATCGCCCTGCTCAAGTCGTTCACCGCGAACTGACCCGGCCGGGGCGCGACATCGGGAGGTTGTGCTCGTGCACCGACCGCCGGAGCTTGTCGCGCATGAGATCGCCTGTGCTCGTCGTGCTCCTCGCGATCGTGGGCGACGGCCGGATCGGCGGGCTGTTCGTCAAGCCGGGAGAGCCGGCGCGCGCGGCGTACGCGCCGCCGCCGGACGTGAACCGCGCGTCGTTCGACGAGGTCGACGTGATGGTCGGCAAGCCTCGCGCCGCGCATGACCACCGCCGATCCGAAGATCAGGCGGCTCGTCATCCTCGCCGGCCTGACGCGCCCGCTCGAGGACTCGCTCCTCGGCCAGCTCCGCTACCTCGCGCAGCTCCACCCCGACCCGCACTTCGCCGACATGATCCGCGCCGCCGAGCAGCTCGAGGCTCAGGTCGAGGCCGCCGCGCGGTCGCCCGACGCCCCCGTCGAGGTGCTCGGCGTGCACGGTCCGGCGCGCACTTCCTCGACGTGCGCGGCTACCACCCGGCCGTGGTCGCCGCCCGGCTCGCGATCCCGATCCTCGTGCTCCAGGGCGAGCGCGACTACCAGGTCACGCTCGCCGACGACTTCCCGGCCTGGCAGCAGGCGCTCACCCGCCGCCCGCGCGCCACGCTCCGCACGTACCCCAAGCTGAGCCACGCCTTTGCCCCGGCCGGGCGACCCGTCGTCGCCCGCGGACTACGAGCAGCCCGCGCACGTCGACGCCCAGGTCGTCGCCGACGTCGCGGCGTTCCTGACCACGCCATGACTCCGCGCCGTCATCTGCACGCGCGAGCCGACGTCGGGTAACCCTGGCCGGCTGCCTCACCGCCGGCGCGTCGTCGTGCGGGATTCGAAGATCCCGACGCGGCGCGCCACCACGCGCTGGACGGCCTCGTCGTCGCCGGCATCGAGCGCGCGGCGGACCTCGTCGGCGGCGTCGCCGACCAGGGTGCGAAGCAGGCGGCCGCGCAGCGCGATCTGGACCTGGGCGCCGTCGAGCTTGACGTGGAAGGGCTCGGCTTCGTGGTCCGCCCGCGACCGCGATGGCCGGCATCGGGTTCCGTGCTCGGCCATGAGCGGAGCGTAGCGCACGCGGCGCGGGTGCGCCGGCGGGCCCGAAAACACGAAAGGTCCCGCGATTGCGAGACCTTCCGTTACCTGGTGGAGTCAAGGGGGATCGAACCCCTGACCTCTAGAGTGCGATTCTAGCGCTCTCCCAGCTGAGCTATGACCCCAGGCAGGCGGTATGGGTACCAGTGCCCCCGGCGGTGTGTCAAGCGGCCGGGCGCAGAACGCGACTTTTCCCGCTCAGCGCTCGGAGCGGCGGCCGGGGTTCCAGTCCATGGTGCGATCGGTGCGGGTCTCGAGGAACCGGGCGAGGCGGTGGTAGTCGCTGCCGCGCGGGATCAGCCGGACCTCGGTCTTCATGGTCTGCGGGTTGATCAGCTCCTTGAACGGCACGTAGCGCAGCTCGAGCAGGCCCTCGACGCTGACCATGTGGCCGTCGAGGCCCTCCTCGACCAGGGCGCGGTAGCTGCCGATGCCGAGCTGGCTGCCGAGCATGACGTCGAACGCGTGGGGCTGGGCGCAGCGCGACTCGTAGCCGAGCTGGAGGCCGGTCACCTTCTTCTTGCGCTGGGTCTTCTCGGCGTAGCGCTTGGTGACGCGCTGGGCGATCAGCTTGCCGAAGTCGACCTTGCCGAGCGACAGGTGGCCGTGCTCGTCGCGCGGCACGTCCTTGGTGTGCGAGGCCGGCAGCATCTCGGCCAGGCCCTCGGCGAGCACGATCGTGCCGTAGTGCTTGCCGCGGCGCTCGCGCGCGATGATCAGCTCGACGATGCGCTCGATCAGCGCGTCGAGCGACAGCTTGGCCTCGCCGTGCTCGTCGATCGCGAGCGCGCCGTGGACGTCCTCGACCGCGAGCACCAGGTTGGCCTCGCCGGCGATCGCCACGCCGTAGCACAGCCAGCCGGCCTTGCGGCCCATGGTCTCGACGATGAAGTAGCTCGAAGTCGCGATCGCGTCGGCGCGCAGGTTCTGCAGCTCCTTGGCCATCACGTCGACGGCGG
>JAATFK010000213.1 GCA_015655225.1 Solirubrobacterales bacterium
CGCCGAGCCACGTCTCGCGCGTGAAGCTGATGTAGCCGTCGCGCACGACGCTGACGTCGAAGCTGGTGCCGCCGGTGTCGCAGACGATCAGGTCGTTCGTCGGCGCGGCCGCGACCTTGCCGGCGACGGGCGCCATCGCCGGCCCCGAGTTGACCGAATAGAGCGGCCGCTCGACGACGTCCTCCAACTCGAGCACGCCGCCGACGGACGTGACGATCAACAGCTCGCCGCCGAAGCCGGCCACGCGCAGGTCCCGCTCCAGCCCCCGGAAGTGGTCCTGCATGAGTGGCTTGAGCGACGCGTCGATCGCCGCCGAGGAGGCGCGCCGGTACTCGCGGACGATCGGGTTGAGGCGGTGCGAGAGCGTGAACGGGATGCCCGGGAGCAGCTCCTCGATCAGCGAGCCGATCAGACGCTCGTGCTCGCCGTTGACGGTCGACCAAAGGAGGCAGACCGCGATCGCCTCGACGTCGGCCGCCTTCACCAGCTCCAGCACCGCGCGAGCTCGGCCGACATCGAGGGGTGTCACGACCGCGCCCGCCGCGTCGATCCGCTCCTCCACCTCGAACGTGAGGCGGCGCGGGACGTACGGCGGCGGGTACTGCTGGCGCAGGTCGAACGGTCGCTGCTTGCCCGCCTCGCGGTAGACGAGCACGTCCGGGAAGCCGGCGGTCGTGAGCAGGGCCGTGCGGGCCGTGTTGCCGGTCAGCACGGCGTTGGTGGCGCGAGTCGTCCCGTAGGAGAAGACCTCCGTGTCGGCGAGGAGCGCCGCGGGCGCGATCCCCAGCTCCTCCGCCGCGTAGCCGACCGCCCGCTCGATCCCCTCGAAGATCCGCGCGGGCGTCGTCGGGGCCTTGCTGAGCGTGATCGACCCGTCGTCCCCGCCGCAGACGACGTCCGTGAACGTCCCGCCGGTGTCGACCGAGATCCGGTATCCCATGGCTGGCTCCTAGCTCCCCGCGCCGATCACGGCGACGCCCGCGATTTGGACCTTCGTCCCCTCGACGGGGAGCGAGGCGACGCGCACGAGCGTGCTCGTCGATCTGTCGGGCCACTGCCCGATCGCCTGGCGGTGCAGCTCGCGCACCGTCTCGACCTCGTCGGCGGGGACCGGCTCGGTCACATAGGTGTGCGTCGAGACGACGTCGCCGCCCTTCCCGCCGGCGGCCTCGACCGCCGACACGAAGTTCGCGAACGCCTGCCCGTAGTGGGCCGCGAACGAGTCGTCCTCGATCGCGCAGCCGTCGCTGCCGACCGACGGCTGCGCCGAGACGTAGACGAAGTCGCCGACGCGCACCGCCGCGGAGCGGCCGAGTCGCTCATCGACCGGGTTGCCGGTGTCCACCAGGATCTTGCGCATGCCTGCGTCTGCTCCTTCGCCCGGGCGGGCCGCGATGGCCGACACCTCGAGGGCGTAGTCGGGATGGTTGAGCCCCTCGACGAGCACGAGCGAGAGCGCCGGGCGCGCGTCCCCCACGCGCGCCCTGTACAGCTCGATGCCCTCCTGGTAGTTGTCCTCGAACATGAACAGCTGGACGTCCACCAGATCCTGCAGCGTTGCTCCCAGCTTGCCGAGCGCGCTCTCGACGAGGTCGAACGCGCGCCCGAAGGTGACCGGGAGCGAGCCGACGGTCGGGACCTCCTGGTCGTTGCGCGGGACCTGCCCCGAGAGGTGGATCAGGCCGTTCGCCTCAACTCCCTGCGCGTAGCCCCAGTGGCGTTCGCTTGCGGTCCCGTGAAAGGCCATCGGTCGGCTGGGCGCGCTCACTTCGCGACGCCCCAAGCGGTCTCGTAGGCTCTCGTGAAGGAGCCCGGGTCGCCGTCGCCCTGGTTGTAGACCGTCGCCTCGTCCGACTGCGACTGGTAGTTGAACGAGAACTTTCTCCCGGCCATGCTCTCTCTCGTGAAGACCGTCAGCGGGAGGTTGCCGGCGTGGTCGATCGGCGGCACGCCGGCACCGAGCCGGATCGCCTGGTCGACAGCCGCCCAGGAGGCCATCGCC
>JAATFK010000073.1 GCA_015655225.1 Solirubrobacterales bacterium
CGGCGGCCGGGGCTCTTCTCGCCCGCGTGCGAGCGGGCGCCTCAGCTGCGCTCAGCGCACCGGCAGCGTCGGCAGCCGCACTCACGGCCGACGCTCTCCTAGCCCGCGTCGACTGCGCAGCAGGCGCGGCCGCCTCAGCAGCGCTCAGCGCACCGGGGGCGTCGGTAGCCGCACTCACGGCCGACGCTCTCCGAGCCCGCGTCGACCGCGCGGGCGCGGGAGACTCGTCGCCGCTCAGCGCACCAGCGGCGTCGGCAGCCGCACTCACAGCCGACGCTCTCCTAGCCCGCGTCGACCGCGCGGCAGGCGCGGGCGCCTCAGCAGCGCTCAGCGCACCAGCAGCGTCGGCAGCCGCACTCACAGCCGACGCTCTCCTAGCCCGCGTCGACCGCGCAGCGGGCGCGGGAGACTCGGCGCCGCTCGGCGCATCAGCGGCGTCGGCAGCCGCACTCACAGCCGACGCTCTCCTAGCCCGCGTCGACCGCGCGGCAGGCGCGGGCGCCTCAGCGGCGCCCAAGACCTCGGCGGCCGCTCTTCTCGCCCGCGACCGCGCGGCAACCGCGGGCGCCTCGGCGGCGTCGTCGGCAACGTTCACACCCGGCGCTCTTCTCGCCCGCGTCGACCGCGCGCGGGCCGGGGACTCGTCGGCGTCGGCGGCCGTGCTCGCGTCCGCCCCACCGACGACACCATTCGCGACCGGATCGGCACCACCGTCCGTCACGGCAACTCTGCGGGCGACTCGCCGCGCGCGGGTCGGCTTCGACTCCCCCTCGCTGCCCGCCGGCGCAGAAGCCGACGCCGGGCTCGCGCCATTGGCGTGCCCCTCCCCGCCCGCCGCCTCAGCGACCGCGAGGTCAGGGCTCAGCTCGTCGGGTGCGTCGGTCGCCTCGACGGGCGCCGACGCGGCGGCCGCCACCGCGGCGGCGGACCGCCGGCTGCGACGGCGCGACGAGCGCGACGGTGTCGAAGCGCCACTCTCGCCGGACCCGGACCCGGACCGCTGCTGCTCTCTGGGCGCGCCGCCGTTGGGGCTCCCGCCGTTCGCCCCAGCACCGCCAGCACCGCCGCCACCCCGCCGCGAGCGCGATCCGCGCCGGCGCGACGGTCTTCTCGGCAGGGGCGCGACGTCGGGGTCGTCGTCCATCCGCACGCGGCGGCGACCGCGCAGCATCTCGACCGGCTCCGCGTCCGCGGCGTCGGCCCCATCCGCCTCGTCAGAGGCGCCATCGGCATCCGCATCCGCGTCCGTGGCGTCGTCGTCGTCATCCGAGACGTCGTCATCGTCGTCGTCGTCATCCCACGCGTCGCCGCCGGCGACCGAGTCGTCGATCGTGTCGTCGAAGTCCAGCTCCTCGTGGCCGTCCTCGATCCCGGTCGTCTCGATCAGGCCCTCGTCCGTGACGCCGTCTCTGGCGCCCTTGCGCCGGCGTCGCGCGCCGCGCGAGCGGCGACCCTTCGGGAAGTTCCTCAGCAGCTCGCGGGCGAGCGCGGAGGGCTTGCGCGCCATCCTCGTCCGCGCGCCGCGCAGCGCCTCCTCGGCCTCCGGCGTGTGCGCCAGCGCGGCCGCCAGCAGCGCCGCCGAGAGGCGCCGGTCCTGTCTGCGGGAGGCGTGCACGAGCCGCCGGGCATTCCTCGCGTGCGCGCCGCCGGAGGAGTTGACGAGCAGGCCGAGCAGCCGCTTCGTCTCCGGCCAGCGCTGCACCGCGTACTCCTCGTGCACCTCGCGGGTGTACTCGGCCATCCGCCAGATCCACGCGTTCGCCTGGTCGCGGCGCCCGATTCTCTTCTCCGCCAGCGCCTGGAGCATGATCTTGACGCCCTCGCGGCGCTCGTCGCGCGGCCAGCCGGCCATGATGTCGATCGCGGTGTCGAACGCCTCCGCGTCGCGCGCGGCGGCGATCTCCTGGAGCGCCCTCAGCCGCAGCTGGGCGTTCCTGTTGCGCTGCACGGCGGTGATCAGGAAGCGGCGCTTGAGCTCGCCGTTTCTGTCGAAGTGGAGCATCGCCTTCGCGCGCCGCCAGCCGTTCGGCGCGACGCGCGCGCCGGCCAGCGCCGCCCAGACGTGCTGCTCGCCGTAGTCGAGGTGGTCGACCGCGATCCGCCACAGCTCGCGCTCGAAGACCTCGGCGCGCCGCTCTTCCTCGGGCGTGACCGGCAGCACCCGGCGCTCGAC
>JAATFK010000660.1 GCA_015655225.1 Solirubrobacterales bacterium
CGGCCAGCAGCGCGCCGCCGGGCCGCAGCAGCGCGCTCGTCTCGCCGTCGACCGTGACGGCCAGCCCGTCGGCTCCCTCGCGGGCGAGGGTCACCCCCGGCCGCGCCCGCCAGCGCAGCACGAGCGGGTCGTAGGAGGTCGCCGCTGCCATCAGATCAGCACGGAGAGCGGGTTCAGCTCGTCCTCGCGCAGGGGACGGTCGGCCCAGCCGAGCGTGACCGGCACGTCATACAGGCGCCCGGGCGCGAGCCGCCGCCAGAAGTGCCGCAGGCCGGGCACGACGACGCGCACGACCGGGAAGCCGACCTCCGGCCGCGTCTGGTCGAGCACGCACGCGTCCAGCTCCGCGTCCACGTCGGCGGCGGTCAGGTCCGGCAGGTCGGCGGCGGCGACCGCTGGCTGGTCGGCCGGCTGCAGCCACGGCTGCTCGTGGATCGACTGGGCGGCGAACAGCTCGGCGCCGAGCGCGGCGTCCGCAGCCGGCTCCTCCAGCTCCAGCTGCGCCAGCTCCGAGAGCGCGCGCGAGACGGCGATGCGCGGATCGAGGTGGCAGCCGAGCGCGAAGCGCGTGGCGAGGCCGCTGTCGCGGTCGTGGGAGACCGCGCGGGCGACCGGCAGCTCCGTGTCGACGCGCAGGTCGAGCACGTGCAGCGCCTTGCCGCGCGCCGCGAACCCCGCCTGCGCCGCCGCAAACGGCTGGCCGGGGAAGCTCGCGAGGTCGATCGCGGGCCGGCGCGCGCGGGCGTACCAGGCGATCGCGCACGCGTCCCGCTCCACCAGCTCCAGGAGCCCCTGGAGCATCGCCTCCCCGCGCGTGTTGCCGGCCGCGCAGCCGTTCGAGTCCGCGACGCAGTAGGGCGCGCCGCGGTAGGCGCCGACGGCGAGGTGCCGTAGCCGAAGTAGCAGAAGGCGGCCGGCAGCCAGCGGGTCGGGCCGCCGGCGAGCGAGTGGAGCGGGACCCACTCGATCGCCTGGCTCGCGTCGAAGCGGGCGGGGACCGCGTCGGCGGCGTTGGGCTCGCCGTCGCCGCGTCGCTCGGCGTACTGGGCGTCGCTGAAGAGCAGCAGCTCCTCGGGGGCGATCGCCAGCTCGGCGATCTCCTCCAGCCGCGCGCGGCGGCGCGGCTCGTCGCCGAAGAAGCCGCCCGAGTAGCGCTCGATCGCCTCCCCCATGCAGCTGACGCGCGCCTGGTCCTCCAGGAAGCCCTTGCCTGTCGAGCCGCCCTTGCGCCCGAGCTCCTTGCCGAGCGGACGGGTCACGACCGTCGCCTGCGGATGTACGGCGGTGAAGACGTGCATCCCGCCGATCCCCGGCACCGGATCGACCGCCGAGATGATCCCGGTGATCGGGCTGACGAAGCGGTCGAGCCGGGCGCGCGTCTGCGCCGGCGGGCAGGTGCGGTGGCCGCCGTCGCCGGAGAAGCGGGTCGGCTCGCTGTCCCGCTCGGGCGGCGTGAGCTGCTCGCCGAACGCGGGGGGCTTGTCGTCGCGCGGCGGGACGATCCGCTCGACGGCGTGGTGGGCGAAGCGGCGCTCCTGGGTGTCGTAGGTCAGCAGGCCGTCGACCAGGTCGGGGGTCGGCGTGCCGGCGAGCACGTCGGCGGCGAGGCCGGCAGCGATCGCGAGCGCCCGCTCGACCGTCGCCGGCGAGCGGTCGTCGGGGAAGAGCGGCAGCGTCGCCCCGCCTTCGAGCGCGGCGACGTCGGCGAAGCGGTTCATCCGCATCCGCTCGCCGAACAACGTCCAGCCGGAGCGGGACGCGCGGCCTCGGAGGAGCGGCCCGAACCACAGCCAGCGGCCGACCGGCCGGACCGGGAGCAGCGCCGGGCCACCGTCGAGGGCGGTCGCGGCGGCCGCCGCCAGCTCGGGACGCAGGTAGTCGTCCACGAGGAGGACGGTGAGGGCCGGGCCGCCGGCGACCTCGCCGCCCGCCTCGGCCAGCGCGGCCGCCCAGGCGTCCGGGACGCCGACCGCTGTGACGGTGAGGGCGGCGGCGGGTGCGGCGGCCGGTGCCGCGCTTGGCGGAGCCAGGACGGGCGGTGCGGCGCCGGGGGCCGCCCCGCCGCGCGAGCCCGCCCCGGCCACCGCCGCCCC
>JAATFK010000215.1 GCA_015655225.1 Solirubrobacterales bacterium
AGGCCGAGGGGGAGGAGCGCGCCGACCTCTCCGCGACGCTGCTCCACGTCCTGCGCGAGACCCTGCTCCTGGCGCACCCGATGATCCCGTTCGTGACGGAGGAGATCTGGTCGTTCCTGCCCGGTGAGGACGGCCTGCTCGCCGCCCAGCAGGCGACCCCGGCCACGCCCGCCGCTCGCGACGCCGACGCCGAGGCTGCGATCGCGCGCACGATCGAGGCGATCCAGGTGCTGCGCGGCTGGCGCGACGGCGTCGGCGCGCCCGCCGGCGCCCGCATCCCCGCACGGATCGAGGCCGACGGCTACGACGAGACCTCCGACCACGTCGCGCGCCTCGCCCGCTTCGAGCTGAAGGAGCCCGGCACGAACGGCTCCGAGCCGGTCGCGACGCTCGCGATCCCCGGCGGCGCCGTCCACGTCTACGCGAGCGACGCCGTCGACCTCGGCGCCGCCGAGCGCAAGCTGACCGAGCGACGCGCCAGACTCGAGGCCGAGATCAGGCGCAGCGAGGGCAAGCTCTCCAACGCCGGCTTCGTCGACAAGGCGCCCGCCGCCGTCGTCGAGGCCGAGCGCGAGAAGCTGGTGGCGTTGCGAGACGAACTGAGGGACCTCTGATGACGCCGGTCAACCGCTGGACCCTGGAGGACGCCGAGCGCTACCTGCTCTCGCTGGAGCTGTTCGGGATGCGCTTCGGGCTCGACCGCATGCGGCGCCTGATGACGACGCTCGACCAGCCGGAGCGCCGCTTCGGCACGATCCACGTCGTCGGGACGAACGGCAAGTCCTCGACCGTGCGGATGACCGCCGCGATCCTGCAGCGCCACGGCCTGCGCGCCGGCGCCTACCTCTCGCCGCACCTCGTCTCCTTCACCGAGCGGATCCGCGTGGACGACATCGACCTCGAGCCGGACGCGTTCGCCCGCGCCGTCGCGCGCGCCGCGCACGCCGCCGAGCTCGTCAACCGCAGCGCGAGCGAGGACGACCACGTCACGCAGTTCGAGGCGCTGACGGCCGCCGCCTTCGTCGAGCTGGCCGCGCGCGAGGTCGACGTCGCGGTGATCGAGGCCGGCCTCGGCGGCCGCTACGACGCCACCAGCGTGATCCCCTCCCGCGTGCAGGTGCTGACGAACGTCGGCCTCGAGCACACCCGCTGGCTCGGCCCGACGATCCGCGACATCGCCCGCGAGAAGCTGGCGGTCGTGCGCGACGGCGGGATCCTCGTCGTCGGCGCCGACCTGCACCCCGACGCGGCCGAGGAGGCCGAGCTGGCGGCCGAGCGCCACGGCGCGCGGCTGATCGTCGCGCCCGCCGACCCCGGCGTCGAGGTCGCCGCGCCCGGGACCTACCAGCGCCGCAACTTCGCGCTCGCGAGAGCCGCCGCCGAGGCCTACCTCGGCGCGCTCGACGCCGAGGCGGTCCGCACGGCCGCCGCCTCCGTCGTCGTGCCGGGCCGCATGCAGGTCGTCGGCCACGAGCCGCTGACGGTGCTCGACGGCGCCCACAACCCGGCCGGGATCGCGGCGCTGGCGGAGTCGCTGCCGTCGGTGACCGCCGGGCGCAGGCTCGTCGCGGTCGTCTCGGTGCTCGACGACAAGGACGCGGCCGAGATGCTGCGCGCGTTGCTGCCGCACTGCGAGACGGTCGTCTTCACCCGCAACCACAGCCCGCGCGCGCTGCCGCCGGCGACGCTCGCGTCGCTCGCCTCGCAGCTCGATGGGCCCCCGAGCGTGGTCGAGGCCGACCCGCGCCGCGCGCTGGAACGTGCGCGCGAGCTGGCGGGTGCCGGCGGGGTCGTGCTCGCGACCGGCTCGATCTACCTCGTCGCCGACCTGCTGCGGCCCGCCGGCCAGCGCAGCGCCTCGATCCTGTGAGCGACGACGGCCCCCGCTTCCTCCCGATGATCGGCCTCGTGGCCGCGATCGTCGCGATCGTGGTGCTCGTGTTCTTCGGGATCGGCTACCTCTTCGGCCGCCTGTTCCTGTGATCGTGCAGGGCAATCCCGGTGCGTCGCGAATCAACCGCGTGATGCCGTCCTTCAGCTTCGCAGGCTAGACTCGCCGGTCGTGACGACACCCTTCGCCATCTTCGGGATCCACAACAGCGGCCTCAACCTGGCCGTCAACCTGGTGATCCTCTTCCTCGTCGTGCTGTGGCTCTCGTTGCTGTACTGGACGTTCGCCGACGCGCGTCGCCGGATCGCCGATCCGCTGCTCGTCGCCTGCGCGACGGCGGCCTCGCTCTTTCCCTTCCTCGGCACGATCGTCTACACGATCGTGCGTCCGCCGGAGTACCTCGACGACGTGCGCGAGCGCGAGCTCGAGATGCAGTCGGCGGAGGCGCGCCTGCACGCGGCCGGGTACCACCTGTGCCCGCACTGCGACTACGAGGTCGAGAAGGACTACCTGCGCTGCCCCAACTGCCTGCGCAAGCTGAAGGACCCGTGCCGCAACTGCGGCAAGCCGCTCGATCCGCTCTGGCGGGTCTGCCCGTACTGCGAGACCGAGGTCGAGCAGGCGACGACGGCTCCCCGGCGCAGCCGGCGACGGCGCACAGAAGAAGCGCCTGAGCCGACCCAGTAGCACCCCTCCCGCACAGAACATCAAGGAGCCTCAGTGGACCGGACCCTCATCCTGGTCAAGCCGGACGCCTACGCGCGCGGCCTGACCGGCGAGATCATCTCCCGCTTCGAGCGCAAGGGCCTGCGCATCGCGGCGCTCGAGCAGCGCACCCTCACGCGTGAGATCGCCGAGCAGCACTACGCCGAGCACAAGGAGCGGCCGTTCTTCGGCGAGCTCGTCGAGTTCATCACCTCGGGCCCGCTCGTGGCGCTCGTGCTGGAGGGCGACGACGCCGTCAAGGCGACGCGCCAGCTGATCGGCGCGACCAACCCGCTGGAGGCCGCTCCCGGCTCGATCCGCGGCGACTTCGCGATCGAGGTCGGCCAGAACCTCGTCCACGGCTCCGACTCGAACGAGTCGGCCGCGCGCGAGGCGAAGCTCTTCTTCCCGGCGCTCTAGGCGCGGCCCGGCGGGCACGGCGCTGACGCTCCTGCTCGCATCGCGCTCGCCGCAGCGGCGGGCGATCCTGACCCAGCTGGGCGTCGCCTTCGAGGCGCGCCCGGCTGACGTCCCCGAGCTGACGCAGGGCGATCCGCCCGCCGTCGCGGTCGAGAACGCCCGTCGCAAGGCCGCCGCGGTCGCCGAGACCGCGCCGCCCGGCACGACCGTCCTCGGCGTCGACACGATCGTCGAGCTGGACGGCGCGATCTACGGCAAGCCGGCGGGCGAGGCGGCCGCGCGCGCCACGCTGAGCACGCTCTCCGGGCGCGTGCACGTGGTGCTGAGCGGCATCTGCGTGATCGACGGCGACGGCTCGCGAACCGCCCTCGCGAGCACCCGCGTCCGCTTCCGCGCGCTCGCTCCCGCGACGCTCGACTGGTACCTCGCGACCGGCGAGTGGCCGGAGCGCGCGGGCGGCTACGCGATCCAGGGGAGAGGGGCCGCGCTCGTCACCGCGATCGACGGCGACTACCTCAACGTCGTCGGCCTGCCGGTGAGCGCGCTCCTGGAGTTGCTGCAAGACATCCTGCAGAGCAGTTCCTGACGACTTCCTGACTGTGGATTTGCAGCGCTTTTTTCTCGTTGGAAGGCGCTCATACGCCCGGCGGAGCGCCCTGCGTCCGCTACACTCCGGCGCGGACGAGGTGCCAGCCGCATCGCATCCCGCGAGGCCTCGGGGCCACGTCGTCCAGCACCCCCTCCACCACCCATGGGCTTCTTCAGCTACCTGACCGGTTTTGGTGGCCGCGACATGGCGGTCGACCTCGGAACCGCAAACACCTTGGTGTATGTGCGGGGCCGTGGGATCGTGCTGTCCGAGCCGTCGGTCGTCGCCGTCGACTCGCGCTCCGGCGAGGTGCACGCCGTCGGCATCGAGGCGAAGCGGATGCTCGGCCGGACCCCCGGCACGATCTCCGCGATCCGCCCCCTGAAGGACGGCGTCATCGCCGACTTCGAGGTGACGGAGGAGATGCTGCGCCACTTCATCCAGAAGGTCCACCAGAACCGCTGGGCGCATCCGCGCGTCGTCGTCTGTGTTCCCTCTGGCGTGACAGGCGTCGAGAAACGCGCGGTCGAGGAGGCATGCCTCTCGGCCGGCGCCCGCCAGGCGTATCTGATCGAGGAGCCGATGGCGGCCGCGATCGGCGCCGGCCTGCCGGTCGGGGAGCCGACCGGCTCGATGGTCGTCGACATCGGCGGCGGGACGAGCGAGGTCGCGGTGATCTCGCTCGGCGGGATCGTCGTCTCGCAGTCGATCCGCGTCGGCGGCGACGAGCTCGACGAGGCGATCATCAACTACGTCAAGCGCGAGTACAAGCTGCTGATCGGCCAGCAGACCTCCGAGGAGGTCAAGCTCGAGATCGGGTCCGCGTTCCCGATGGACGAAGAGGTCCAGGCCGAGATCCGCGGGCGCGACATGGTCTCCGGCCTGCCGAAGACCGTCGTCCTGACGAGCGAGGAGATCCGCGCGGCGCTCGAGGAGCCCGTGTCGCAGATCATCGACGCCGTCAAGGAGACGCTCGACCGCACGCCCCCGGAGCTTGCGTCCGACATCATGGACCGTGGAATCATGTTGGCCGGCGGCGGAGCGCTGCTGCAGGGGCTCGACGAGCGCCTGCGCCACGAGACGCAGATGCCGGCCCACCTGGCAGAGTCCCCGCTCACCTGCGTAGCGGTCGGCTCCGGCCGCTCGCTCGAGGAGTTCGAAGCGATTCACCGGTCCCACAAGAGCAAGAACAAGAACAACCGGCGCCGGCGCTACTAGCGCGACGTGCGGAGTACGACCTTGGAGACACGCGAAACGTGTACGACAGACAAGTTCGCCGGCGGCGGGCAGTGCTTGCGCTGCTCGTCGTGGTCTCCCTGATCCTCCTCACCGCCTACTTCGGCGAGTCCGGCGGGGGACCGTTCCACTCGATCCAGCGGGGCGTGATCCAGGTGCTCTCGCCCGTCCAGGACGGGGCCAGCCGGGCGCTCAAGCCTGCCCGCGACCTGTTCGGCTCGTTCGGCGACTCGTTCCACGCGAAGAAGCAGGTCGGGCAGCTGAAGAAGCAGGTCGCGACCTACCGCCAGGAGGCGGTCCAGGGTCAGGAGGCGATCCGCGACGCCGCCGAGTACGCCGCGCTGCTGAAGATCGACAGAGACACGACCCAGCCGGTCGCCCAGTACACGCAGAAGACGGCGCGGATCATCGTGCGCTCGGTCGACAACCTGCTGCGCGACACGATCCAGGTCAACGCCGGCAGCGGCGACGGCGTGCGGCTGAACGACACGGTCGTCGCCGGCGACGGGCTCGTCGGACACGTCACGACGGTCGCCGGCGACACGTCGGTGATCACGCTGATCACCGACCAGAGCTCGTCGGTGCAGGCGAGAGTCATCCCGCGCGCGCATCCCAGAGCGAGCTACTACGGGCTGTTGAAGCCGTCGGTCGGCAACCCGACCGACATGCTGCTGCAGCTGATCCCGCGCGACGCGAAGATCGCCGACGGCGACTTCGTCGTGACCGGCGGAACGCGGTCGGGCAAGCTCGATCCTCTGTACCCGGCCGGAATCCTGATCGGGACCGTCAGAAACCCCTCGCCAGTCTCGATCGAGAACGACCAGGAGGTCCACGTCTCGCCGGCCGTCGACCTGCGTCAGCTCGACTTCGTGCAGATCCTGACGGCGCCGAACGGCAGCGCCGGCGGACTGCGCGCGCAGGTCGGGCCGTGAGCGAGCGCTGGCAGCTGACGGCGCGCCTCGCCGCGCTCGGGCTGATCGTCGCGATCGTCCAGATCACGGCGATCTCGCAGGTGACTGTCTTCGGCGTCGCGATCGACATCTCGCCGCTGCTGGTCGCCTCCGTCGGACTGCTGGCGGGCTCGCTCCCGGGCGCGATCTTCGGCTTCTGCGTCGGGCTCTTCATCGACACCGCGCTCGTGCAGACGCTCGGCGTCACGTCGCTCCTGTTCATCGCGATCGGCTACTGGTCGGGACGGCTGCGCGAGCTGCGCGACCCGTCCCACAGTCTCGTGCCGATGGCGGTCGGGGCGGCCGCGACCGCGATCGCCGTGATCGGCTTCGTCGTGCTGCAGTTCATGCTCGGCGTGGACGCGCCGGTCAGCTGGCTGCTGCTGCGCCAGATCGTCGTCACGATCATCGTCAACACGCTGCTTGCGATCCCCGTCTACGCGCTCGTGCGACGGGCGATCCGCGGCTCCCTGCCGGAGGATCCGCGCCGTCGCCGCCGCCGGGCCTACACGACCGGCGGCCTCTCGCCGCTGCAACGGCCCTCGCAGCGATGATCGGCCAGGGCAACAACGACGACCGTCGCACGCCGATCACGCCGCAGATGGCGATGCGCGTGGCGATCCTCGGCGGGATCGCGTTCGCGCTCTTCGGGATCGTCTTCTTCCGCCTCTGGTTCCTGCAGGTGCTCTCGGGCGACCAGTACCTCGCGCAGGCGAGCAGCAACCGCACCCGCAGCGTCGTGATCCAGGCGCCGCGCGGCGAGATCACGGACCGCAACGGCACGCCGCTGGTCGAGAACCGGCGCGCGGTCGACGTGATGGTGACGCCGTCGAAGCTGCCGGCGGACGGACCGAAGCGGCACGCCTACCTCGTCCGGCTCAGCAAGATCCTGGGCCTCTCGACAAAGCCGGAGACCTGCTCCACGGGTCCGTCCGCGACGGCGGACAACACGCCCCGGATGGACCTCGAGTGCCGGATCGACCGCGGCGTCTTCCAGATCCCGTACGCCGACGTGATCGCCGCGACCGACGTCTCGCCGGCGGTCTACGGCTACCTCGCCGAGCGCGCCGACGAGTTCCCCGGCGTCTCCAGCGAGCAGGTCTACCTGCGCTCCTATCCGGAGAAGACGGTCGGCGCGCAGCTGTTCGGGACCGTCGGCCAGATCAGCGGGCCGGAGCTGAAGCAGTCGCACTACCGCGGCGTGAAGGGCGGCACGCTCGTCGGCCAGTCGGGGCTCGAGTACAGCTACGACCAGTACCTGCGGGGCGTCAACGGCGCGCAGCGGATCCAGGTCGGCGCCGACGGCAGAGCGACCGGCGCGCAGACGACGGTTCAGCCGAAGGCCGGCAACGACCTGCGGCTCTCGATCTCCGCGCCGCTGGAGGCGGAGGGCCAGCGCGCGCTCGCGACCGGCATCCAGCTCGCCCAGGGGAACGGCAACCCGGCCGACGCGGGCGCGTTCGTCGCGCTCGACCCGCGCAACGGGCAGGTGCTGGGGATGGGCTCGGCGCCGAGCTTCGACCCGAACACGCTCCCGAAGCTGACGACGAAGCAGTACGACGCCGAGTTCCCGAGAACGAACGAGACCCCGTCGCTCAACCGCGCGCTCGACGGCCTCTACCCGGTCGGCTCGACCTTCAAGGTCGTGACGGCGGCGGCCGCGATGGCGGCCGGCAAGATCACGCCCAGCACGATCTACGACGACAGCGGCACGTGGAGAAACGGCCCGCAGGTGCGCCACAACTCCGGGCACGCGGCGTACGGCCCGACCGACATGCTGAACGCCTTCAGATACTCGGTCGACACCTACTTCTACCAGCTGGGTCAGGACCTGAACGTCGATCCGACGACCCACCCGAACGGCGGCGCGCTGCAGTCGTGGGCGAGAAGATTCGGCTTCGGCTCGCCGGTCCCGATCGACGTGCCGCAGCAGTCGACGAGCGACGGGATCGTCCCGTCGCCGGCGTGGCGCAACAACCGCAACAGAGAGCAGATCGCCTGCGACGCCGATCTCGCCAGAAGCCAGAGAGACCCGCACTACAAGCGTCACTTCAGAGGCGTCTGCGCCTACTCCGACGGGCGCACGTGGTCGCTCGGCGACAACGTCTCGCTCGCGGTCGGCCAGGGCGACTTCCTCGCGACGCCGCTGCAGATGGCGGTCGCCTACTCGGCGATCGAGAACGGCGGCACGATCGTCAAGCCGCACGTCGGCCTGCAGGTGACCGACAGCAGCGGTGGAATCCTCTCGACCGTGCCGAACGGGACCGTCCGCAGACTCGACATCCCGAACCTGAGCGCGATCCAGCAGGGACTGCACGCCGCGGCGAGCGAGCAGGGCGGCACCTCCGCCGACGTCTGGAGAGGCTTCCCGTCGAAGTACCAGGTCTACGGCAAGACCGGCACCGCCCAGCACGGCCTCGAGCAGCCCGACCAGGCGTGGTACGTCTGCTACATCCCGGATCCCGTCAGACCGATCGTGATCGCGGTCACGATCGAGAGAGGCGGCTTCGGCGCCCAGTCGGCCGCGCCCGTCGCGCGCCTGATCGCCTCGCAGTGGTTCGGCGTCAAGAAGGTCGTCAGAGCCGGCAGCTCGGACACGCTGTGAGCGCCACCCCGATCCAGCGCAGCGTCGACGACGCGACCCGCGGCGGCCGCCCGCGCCTCCTCTTCGACCCCTGGCTGCTGCTCGCGGCGGCCGGGCTGGTCGCCTGCTCCGCGATCACGCTGAAGGGCGCGACGCGGACGCTGGTCCCCAACTCCCCCTACTACTTCGTCGAGCGTCAGGTGGGCTTCGCCGTGGTCGGCGTCGTCCTGATGTTCCTGATCGCCCGCTTCGACTACTCGCGGCTGCGCGAGTTCAAGTACGGGCTCTACGGGCTGCTGATCGGGCTCAACGTGCTCGTGCTCGGGTTCGGCGCCGTCTCGCATGGGTCGAGACGGTGGATCCCGCTGCCGTTCTTCAACTTGCAGCCGTCCGAGTTCGGCAAGGTCCTCCTGGTGCTCGTGCTGTCGGCGTTCGTCGTCGACCGCTCGCGCTACCTCGGCGACCGCGACACGACCGCGCGAGTGATGCTGCTCACGCTGGCCGCCGCCGCGCTCGTGATGGTCCAGCCGGACCTCGGCACCGCGCTCGTCTACGTGGCGATCGCGATGGCCGTCCTCTTCGTCGCCGGTTCGCCCGGCCGCCACCTCGGCGGCCTGATCGGGCTGTTCTCGGTGGCAACGGTGCTCGTGCTCGTCGTCGCCCCAGCGCTCGGCGTGCACCCGCTCCACCAGTACCAGGTCGATCGACTGACCGGATTCATCCACCCGTCGCACGATCCGGCGTCGTCGAGCTACCACATCAACCAGTCGCTGATCGCGATCGGATCAGGAGAGAAGACCGGACGCGGCGTCTCACACGCGACGCAGACCGGCCTGCGCTTCCTGCCCGAGCAGCGCACGGACTTCATCTTCGCGGCCGTCGGCGAGACGTATGGATTCGCCGGGGCCGCGGTCGTCCTCTCGCTCTATGCGCTGCTGATCTGGCGCACGTTGCGCATCATCACGCTGGCGAAGAACCTGTTTGGCGCCCTGATCGCCGGCGGCATCCTCGCGATGCTGCTGTGGCAGGTGTTCGTCAACGTCGGCATGACGATCGGCATCATGCCGATCACCGGCGTCCCGTTGCCGCTCATGAGCTACGGCGGCGCCTCCGTCTTTACAACATTCCTCGCGCTCGGCCTCTTGCAGTCGATCCACGTCCAAGGACGGATCGCTCAGGGATCGAAGGGCCGCGCGCTCGTCCTCTCCTGAGGGAGACCACCAAAGTGAAGAAGCAAGTGCTTGTCAGCGTCGATCGCGGAGAGACCCGCGTCGCGCTGCTGGAAGCGACCGGAACGGTCGCTGACGCCCCGCCCAAGACGACGAACGGCTCGCGCCGGCGCAGAAGAACGGCGGCTCCGACCGCCGGCTACCGCGTCGCGGAGATCTACCTGGAACGCCGGGGGAACCGCTCGATCGTGGGCAACATCTACAAGGGCAAGGTCGACAACGTCCTTACCGGGCTCGAGGCGGCGTTCGTCGACATCGGGCTGGAGAAGAACGGCTTCCTGCACGTCGACGAGATCGTGCTGCCGGGCGTCGAGGCGCCGCGCCGCGGGCGTGGCACCGGCCGTGACGCGCGGCAGATCAGCGACATGCTCAAGGCCGGCCAGGAGATCGTCGTGCAGGTCGTCAAGGATCCGCTCAAGACCAAGGGCGCGCGCCTGACGATGGACCTCACGATCGCCGGTCGCTACATGGTCTACGCCCCCTACGGCGAGGGCGTCGGCGTCTCCCGCCGGCTCGACGACCGCGAGCGCGAGCGGCTCCGCAAGGAGGCCGCCAAGCTCGAGCTACAGGGTGCCGGCGCGATCATCCGCACGGCCGCCCAGGGCGCCAAGCGCGCCGACCTGGAGCGCGAGCTCGCCTACCTCTTCAAGCTCAACGACGTGCTCCAGAAGCGCGTGGCCGAGACCTCCGGCCCGGAGCTCGTCTTCCAGGAGGCCGACCTGTCGGTGCGGGTCGTGCGCGACATCTACGTCGGCGAGTTCGAGCGCGCGATCGTCGACGACGAGAAGCAGCACCACCGTCTCGTCTCGTTCTTCACGCGCACCGCGCCAGAGCTGGTCGAGCACGTCGAGCTGTGGACCGACGGGAAGCCTCCGTTCGAGGCCT